>NZ_JASCOS010000035.1:0-31220 GCF_029959705.1 Stenotrophomonas sp. PS02297
GCACCGTATACGGTGCCGGCAGCCCGGGCGGGATGCGCCATCAAAGGTGCCGATGGCGGCGTGAAGCCGCCGCGATTCAGCGGTCCTGCGCTTCGAAGGTGAAGTTCAGCGTGCGCTGGAACACCGATTCGAAACCGCGGTACGGCAGGGGCTGGGCGCGGAGCACCGCCGCCTCGACCGAACGCCGGCCGGCATCGTCGTACGGGCAGCCGGCGGCGAACTGCACCTCGACCACCTCGCCGCCGGGCAGCTGGCGGATGGTCAGGCGGCAGCGCTGGCCGCGCGGAATGCTGTCCGGCCGCACCCACTGGTTGAGCACCGCCTGCTGGATCGCCGCGGCGTATTTGGCGGTCAGGTCGTTGCTGGTGCCGCCCTGCCCCGGCGATGCCTGCGGCGCGGCGCTGCCCGGCGAGGCGCTGGACGAGGCGGCCTGCGCGCGCGCCTGGGCATCGGCCACCTGGCGCTGGCGCTGCTCGGCAAGCTTGACCTCGCGCTCGGCCTGCTCGCGCTTGCGGCGGATCTCGGCGATCTTCTGCTGGCGCTCCTGTTCGGCCTTGGCCTCGTTGGCTTTGCGCTGTTCGTCGGCCAGCTTCTTCTGCCGGTCGGCTTCTTCCTGTTGCTTGGCCAGGCGCAGTTTCTGCTCGGCCTCTTCCACGCGCTTGCGCTCGGTCAGGTCGATCTGTTCCTGGCGGCGCTTGGCCTCCTGCTCCTGCCTGGCCTTCTCTTCGGCGATGGCCAGCGCGCTGACCCGCTCCTGATCGACCGTGTCCGGCTGGGCGATGCGTTCCTGCGCGTTGTGCTGCTGCGGCGTGGGCGCGTCCTGCGGTCGCGGCTCGGGGATCGGCTGCGGCGGCGGGACCGTGTCTTCCGGTACCGGCTCGGGCTGCACGTCCTGTACCGGCTCGGGCAGCGGCGGCAGTTTCTCCGAGGCGCGCAGCGCGCTGCGCGCGGCCGCGGCTTCAGCCGCAGACAGCTCCAGGCTGGCCTCCACCGCCGGGTCGCCGGCGGCGGCTTCGGTGCTGCGCGAAGGCGACCACAGCCAGGCCACGATGAACACCAGCGCGACCAGCACGTGCACCAGCAACGCCAGTACGACGGGCAGGCCCCATTCGTTGCCGGGGTCGCGCGGCGGAGGCAGAGCGTCAGCGTGCATCGGTCGCCAGACCCACCTTTTCGATCTTCGCCGCCTTGATCACGTCCATCGCGGACACGACCTTTTCATAGGTCACGCTGCGGTCGGCGGCGACGATCACCCGCAGGTTCTTGTCCTGCGAGGCCATCGCGCCCAGCTGCGCCTGCAACGCGGCCGGCTCCATGCGCTCGGGGGTCTTGGCGTCGGGCAGCTTCAGGCTCAGCTGCCCGTCGGCCAGCACCGAGACGATGACCGGGTCCTGTTTGCTCTCCAGCGCCTTGGCGTTGGAGGTCGGCAGGTCGACCTCGAAGCTGAGCGTGAGCAGCGGCGCGGTCACCATGAAGATGATCAACAGCACCAGCATCACGTCGATGTACGGCACGACGTTGATCTCGGACTTGAGCTTGCGGCGCTTGCGCCGGGAAATGCCGGAGATCATGGCCGCTTACTCTTCGCCGGACTGGCGCTGCAGGATCGAGCTGAACTCCTCGGCGAAGGTCTCGTAGCGCACCGACAGCCGTTCCACGCGGGTGGTGAAGCGGTTGTAGGCCCACGTCGCCGGGATCGCCACAAACAGGCCGATGGCGGTGGCGAACAGCGCCTCGGAGATGCCGGGCGCGACCGAGGCGATGCCGGCCTGCTCGCCGCTGCTGATCATGTCGTGCATGGTCACCATGATGCCGAACACGGTGCCAACCAGGCCCACGTACGGGGCGTTGGAGCCGATGTTGGCCAGCAGTTCCAGGTTGCGCTCCAGCCCGTCGACCTCGCGGGCGAAGGTGGTGCGCATGGCGCGCTGGGTGCCTTCCAGCTGGGTGCGGCTGTCCAGCCCGCGGCGGCCGTTCAGGCGGCTGTACTCGCGGAAGCCGGACTCGAAGATCGCTTCCAGGCCATCGACCGAGCGGTTGCGGTCGGCGGCCGAGGCATACAGCTTGCCGAGGTCGGCGCCGGACCAGAAGCGGTTCTCGAAGTCGTCGGCGGCGCGGTCGGCGGCCTTGAACACGCGCGCCTTGCGGAAAATGATCACCCAGCTGATGAACGAGCCGGCCAGCAGCAGCAGCACGATCAGCTTGACCGGGATGCTGGCCTTGAGCATCAGGTCCAGGTAGTTGATGCCGCCATGGCTGGCGCGGGCCACGGTCTGCGCCGCGGCGGCGCTGACATCCGCCGGCAGCGCCTCGGTCACGGTGGCCTGCAGGGCCAGAAGCAAAGCGATCATCCGATGTTCCTCAATCTTGCGCGTGTTGGGTTTCGAACTTTTTGAGCGTGGCGTACAGCGTGTCGTCCATGGCCTGCGGCCGGAAATCGCGGGCCCCGACCGCGGCCAGGCGCACCTGCGCGGTCACCAGCGGCAGGCCGTCGCGCAGCACCGCCTGGCCGATCACCAGGCTGGCGCGGCGGCAATGCAGCAGTTCCACCGTGGTCTGCAACGCATCGTCCAGCCTGGCCGGCTTGAGGAAATCCAGCGTCATCGCGCGGACCACGAACACCTGTCCTTCGCCACTGCGCATGGCTTCCTGTCCATAGCCCATCGCCCGCATCCATTCGGTGCGCGCGCGTTCCATGAAGGCCACGTAGCGTGCGTGGTAGACCACGCCGCCAGCGTCGGTATCTTCCCAATAGATGCGTGTCGGCCAACTGAACCGGGCCTCAATCGACATCGGGCTGCTCCACGAACAGGTCGGCCGGCGCGGCCTTGGGCTTCAGGCCCATGTGCCGGTAGGCCTTGTGGGTGGCCATGCGGCCGCGTGCGGTGCGCACCAGGAAGCCCTGCTGGATCAGGTAGGGTTCGACCACGTCTTCCAGCGTGCCGCGCTCCTCCGACAGTGCCGCGGCCAGCGATTCGATGCCGACCGGACCGCCGTCGAAATACTCCACCAGGGTGCGCAGCAGGCGCCGGTCCAGCTCGTCGAAGCCTTCCGGATCGACCTTGAGCATCTGCATCGCGGCCTGCGCCACGGCCTGGTCGATGTGGCCGCCGGCCTTGACCTGCGCATAGTCGCGCACGCGCCGCAGCAGGCGGTTGGCGATGCGCGGGGTACCGCGCGAGCGGCGCGCGATCTCGCCGGCGCCCTCGGCGCTGCAATCGATGCCGAGGATGACCGCCGAGCGGCGCACGATGCGGGTCAGCTCCTCGGTCGAATAGAACTCCAGCCGCTGCACGATGCCGAAGCGGTCGCGCAGCGGCGCGGTCAGCAGGCCGGCGCGGGTGGTGGCGCCGATCAGGGTGAACGGCGGCAGGTCGAGCTTGATCGAGCGCGCGGCCGGGCCCTCTCCGATCATGATGTCGATCTGGAAGTCTTCCATCGCCGGGTACAGCACTTCCTCGACCACCGGCGACAGGCGATGGATCTCGTCCACGAACAGCACGTCGTACGGCTGCAGGTTGGTCAGCAGCGCGGCCAGGTCGCCGGCCTTCTCGATCACCGGCCCGGAGGTCACCCGCAGGCCCACGCCCAGCTCGTTGGCGATCACGTGGCTCAGCGTGGTCTTGCCCAGCCCGGGCGGGCCGAAGATCAGCACGTGGTCCAGCGCCTCGCTGCGCGACTTCGCCGCCTGGATGTAGATGTCCAGCTGCTCGCGCACCGGCGCCTGGCCGAGATAGTCGGCCAGGCGGCGCGGGCGGATGCTGGCATCGGCAGCGTCGTCTTCGCGGGTGGCGCCGGCGGCGATGATGCGGTTTTCGGTCATGCGCGGATTATGGCGGAGAAGCGGCAACGGCGCGTGGAACGGAGGCGCCCATCGACGCCTTCGCGCCGCACGCGGCGCCCGATGCCCTGCCCCATCAGATCTCCACCTGTGCGCCCAGTTCCACCAGCCGGTTCCCGGGGATGCGGAAGAAGTTGGTGGCCGGGGCGGCGTTGCGGTGCATGAAGGCGAACAGCTTGTCGCGCCAGACCGGCATGCCGCGGTTGGCGCTGGCGACGATGGTCTCGCGGCTGGCGAAGAACGTGGTGTCCATCGGGTCGAAGTAGACGCCGCCGTGGTCGCAGGAGCGCATCAGCGCCAGCGGCACGTCGGGCGTCTCCATGAAGCCGAAGCGGACGTAGATGCGGTAGAACTCGTCGCCGACCGGCTCGATCTTCAGCCGCTGCCCCGCCGCCGCGTACGGCACCGGCAGGGTTTCCACGTGCAGGAACACGTTGCGCTCGTGCAGCACCTTGTTGTGCTTGAGGTTGTGCATCAGCGCATGCGGCACCACCGTGGGGTCGGCGGTCAGGAACACCGCGGTGCCCGGCACCCGTACCGGCGGCGCCAGCATCAGCCCCGGCAGGAAGGTGTCGATGCGGATGCCGTCCTTGCGCACCTCGTCGCGCAGCAGTTCGCGGCCGCGGCGCCAGGTGCGCATCATCGTGAACAGCACGATGCCCAGCGCCACCGGCACCCAGGCGCCCTGCAGCAGCTTGGCGCCGTTGGCGATGACGAAGCCCAGGTCGATCATGAAGAACACCGCGCACAGCGCGACGATGCCGTGCCGCGCGCGCGGCCACAGCGTGCGCGCCACCAGCGCCAGCAGCAGGGTGTCGATGAGCATCGTCGCCGACACCGAGATGCCGTAGGCCACGGCCAGGTTGCTGGAACTGCGGAACGCCAGCACCAGCCCGAACACCATCAGCGCCAGCCCCCAGTTGATGCCGGGGATGTAGATCTGGCCGATGGTGTCGTGCGAGGTATGCAGGATGCGCATGCGCGGGATGTAACCCAGCTGCATGGCCTGGCGCGAGACCGAGAACGCGCCGGTGATCACCGACTGGCTGGCGATCACCGCCGCCATGGTCGCCAGGATGATCATCGGGTACAGCGCCCAGCCCGGCACCGCCTCGAAGAACGGGTTGGCCACCGCGTCCGGCCGCTGCAGCACCAGCGCGCCCTGCCCCAGGTAGTTCAGCACCAGGCACGGCAGCACGAAGAAGTACCAGGCGTGGCGGATCGGCGGCGCGCCGAAATGGCCCATGTCCGCGTACAGCGCCTCGCCGCCGGTCACCGCCAGCACCACCGCACCGAAGATGAAGATGCCGTGCCAGCCGTGCTCCATAAAGAAGCGCACCGCCCACCACGGGTTGAAGGCCTTGAGCACCTCCGGCGCGGCGATCATGTTCCAGATGCCGATCGCCGCCAGCGACAGGAACCAGACCAGCATCACCGGCCCGAACACCTTGCCCACCTTCTCGGTGCCGAAGCGCTGCGCGGCGAACAGGATGGCCAGCACCACCAGGGTGATCGGCACCACGAACCGGCCCAGGCCGGGCGCGGCCACCTCCAGGCCCTCGACCGCGCCCATCACGGTGATGGCCGGGGTGATCACGCCGTCGCCGAAGAACAACGAGGCGCCGAAGATGCCGAGGATGCCGACCACGTAGGCCGAGCGCGAGCCGTTGCGCAGGGTGCGCTGGGCCAGCGCCATCAGCGCCATGATGCCGCCCTCGCCGTCGTTGTCTGCGCGCATGATGATGGTCACGTACTTGAGCGTGACCACCATGTTCAGCGCCCAGAACGCCAGCGACAGCACGCCGAGCACCGTGTCGTGGTCGCTGTCCAGGCCGTAGTGCGGCGAGAACGCCTCCTTGAGCGTGTACAGCGGGCTGGTACCGATGTCGCCGAACACGACGCCGATGGCGCCGACGATCAGCGCCAGGCCGCCGGCGGCGCCCGGACTGCCATGGTGGCCGGAGGTTTCAGGCTGGGAAGCAGCGTGGGACATGGTGGTTTCGGTCGCCCGGGATGAAGGGATGCGTCAGCGCAGCGCCGATTGCAGCGCCTTGCGGATCACCGTGGCGACATCGTCGCCCTCGGCCGCCGCATCGCGCGCCATCTTCGCCGCCTCGGCGGGTTTGTAACCCAGTTGCTGCAGGGCCACCGTCGCTTCGGACACCGGATCGGTGGCCAGCGGCCCGGCCATCGGCGAACCGCCGCCGGAGAAATCGGCCGCCTTGTCGCGCAGTTCCACGATCATGCGCTCGGCGGTCTTCTTGCCGATGCCGGGAATGCGGGTCAGCGCGGTGATGTCGCCGGCCTGGATCAGCCGGCCGAACTCGTCCACGCTGGCCCCGGACAGCACCGCCAGCGCGATCTTCGCGCCGATGCCGGTGACTTTCTGCACGTCGCGGAACAGCCGCCGCTCGCCTTCGCGCAGGAAGCCGTACAGCGACACGCTGTCCTCCTTCTGCGCGTAATGGGTGAACAGCACCACCTCGCGGCCGATGTCGGGCAGGTCGTAGAAGGTGCTCATCGGCGCCTCCAGTTCGTAGCCGACGCCGCCCACGTCGATCACCAGCCACGGGGGAGCCTTGTGGGCGAGGATGCCGCGCAGACGACCGATCATGGATTTCCCTGGAAAGATGGAATGACGAAGACCGCCGCCAGGTACAGCGCGCCGGTCAGGCTGAGCAGCAGCATGGCGAAGAACAGCAGGAACAGCCAGTAATCCACGTGCTGGCGGTCGCGCGCGTCTGCCTGCCGGTGCGTGAAGCGCAGCCCCAGCGGGGAAACGATCACCCCGCTGCGCAGGCATGCATACAGCACGAAGCACGCCGACAGGCACCAGGCCGCGCCCGCCGCGACCGCCAGGACCTGCGCCAGCCCCTGCGGCAAGCCGGCGATGGCGCAGGCGCCCAGCACCGCGATGCAGGACAGCAGGCTGCACAGGGCGCACAGGCCCGCCATCCGCTGCATCCGCAAGTCGCGGGCGGGCATGCCGGCTCCGGTGTCCGGCATGGGCGGGCACAGCCCGTTCACTTGCGGCTCCAGGCCATGCGCGCGCCCACGCCCAGCCGGTTGGCCGTGGCGCGCACGTGCGCATGGGTGATGGCCACGGCCAGCGCGTCGGCGGCGTCGGCCTGCAGCTTGCCCTGCAGGCCGAGCATCAGCCCGACCATGTGCTGCACCTGCTGCTTTTCCGCGCTGCCGCGGCCGACCACCGCCAGCTTGATCTCGGTGGCGGCGTACTCGCTGACCGGCAGGTCGCGCAGCACCACCGCGCACAGCGCCGCGCCGCGCGCCTGGCCGAGCTTGAGCGCCGAGTCGGCGTTCTTGGCCATGAACACCTTTTCTATGGCCACTTCCTGCGGCTGGTACTCGTCGATCAACGCATGCACGCCGTGCACCAGCCGCTTCAGGCGCTGGGCGAAATCCGCCGCGCCCAGCAGCACCAGCGGCTGGTGGTGGACATGGCGGGCACGACCGCCGGCATCGATCTCGATGATGCCGATGCCAGTGCGCTGCGAGCCGGGGTCGATGCCGAGGATGCGGGTCATTGCCATGGCGGCCGGAGGGGAACGGCGGCCATGATCGGCGGCCGCCGTCTCACATGACGGGACGCAGGCGCGCCGTCAGGCCTGCTCCAGCCCGGCCTGGTCGACGTTGGAGTACACGTCCTGCACGTCGTCCAGGTCCTCGAGCATGTCCAGCAGCTTCTTCACCTGCAGGGCGGTGTCGCCGGCGACGGCGATGTCGTTGTCGGCGCGGAAAGTGATCTCGGCGTGGCCGGGGGCCAGGCCGGCGCCCTCCATCGCGTCCTTCACCGACTGGAAATTCTCAGGCGCGGTGACCACGTCGAGCGAGCCGTCGTCCGGATACACCACGATGTCGTCGGCGCCGGCCTCGATGGCGGCTTCGGTGATCTTCTCCTCGTCCGCGCCCGGCGCGTAGGCCAGCACGCCCAGGCGCTTGAACATGAAGGCCACCGAGCCTTCGGTGCCCATGTTGCCGCCGCACTTGGAAAAAGCGTGGCGCACGTCGGCCACGGTACGCACGCGGTTGTCGGTCAGGCAGTCGACGATGACCGCCACGCCGCCCGGCGCATAGCCTTCATAGCGGATTTCCTCGTACTCGACGCCTTCCAGTTCGCCGGTGGCCTTCTTGATGGCGCGCTCGATCACGTCCTTGGACATGTTGGCGGCCAGGCCCTTGTCCATGGCCACGCGCAGGCGCGGGTTGTTGTTGGGGTCGCCTCCACCGCCGCGGGCGGCCACGCCGATCTCGCGGATGATCTTGGTGAAAATCTTGCCGCGCTTCGCGTCGGACGCGTTCTTGCGGGCTTCGATGGAAGGACCTCTACCCATGGGGATTACCGTACATCTGTCGGGAACAGGGGGCGGATTCTACCCGATCCCCGCACGGCGGCCCGTCATGCGGCCCGCTGCGCGGCGCCTGCGCCGAAGCGTCCGTCGCGCAGGAACGCGGCGGTCAGGACCGCTACTTCGGGCGACAGCACCAGCCCGCTGTGGCTGACCGGAACGACGCAATGATCGGCCAGGCCCGGCAGGCGGGTTTCGGCCAAAGCGACGGTGCCGTCGGAGTCGCCATGCAGCGCCCCCATCAGCGCGCCCAGGCCATGCGGCACGCTGCCGGCCACCAGCCCTACCTGCGCCCGCCCATGCCATTCCGGCAGGCCATGCAGCAACAGGCCGCCGCTGCGCCCCAGCGCCGCCGCCCAGCCATGCCCGGCCAGGGTGCGCGCGGTTTCACTGCCGCACAGCGGCGACCCCAGGCAGACCACGCGCGGCACGTCGAGCCCGGGTTCCTGCCGCAACGCTTCCAGCGCGACCAGGCCGCCGAGGCTGTGGCCGACCAGCGAGATCCTGCCCTGCCCACGCAACCGCTCGATCAGCGACGGCACCGCCACGTCCGGGCCGCCGAACACGCTGGGATAGCCGAAGGCGCCGACCTGGAAGCCGCGCGCGCGCAGGCGCCACGCCAACGGCCCCACCCAGGCCCGTGCGTTCCAGATGCCGTGCAGCAGCAGTACGCGGTGCGTCATGCCTCCCATCCTGTCCTGCGCCGGCGGCGGCGCTTCGGGTCACGCCGGGATTGAAGCCGAACGTTCCGCAACGCCGGGTGAAGCGACACAGGCCGGGACATCCCCGGCCGACGGCGCCCGGCAAGGCTCTTGCGGATGCTGTCCGCCGGCATCGCGGGGAAGGTCAGGGCAGGCGGCGCAGGATGAACTCGCGGTCGCGCGTCCGGCCGACCGGGAATTCGTACTCGCCGACCTTGCCGAAGCCGTGCCGGCCGTAGAAGCGCTGCGCGCCGAGGTTTTCCGACCAGACGCCGATCCACAGCGTGCGCGGCCCGCCTTCCAGCAGCCATCGCTCGGCCTGCGCGAACAGCCTGCCGCCCCAGCCACCGCTCTGGTGGTCGCGCAGCACATAGAGCCGTTTCAGCTCGCCGTCTCCGGGCCGCGCCTCGGCATGCGGCAGGCCACAGGGACCGGCGAAAGCGAAACCGACCGCCTCGCCGTCGATTTCCAGCAGCCAGGCGGCGTAGTCGCCCGACTCCAGCTGACCACGCTGCAGTTCCACCGGGTAGGCCCCCGCCAGGTAATCGGCCAGGTCCTGCGGTGGATACAGATGACCGAACGTTTCCACGAAGGTGCGTTCGGCCAGCGTGCACAGCGTGGCGGCGTCGGCAGGAGTGGCGCGACGGATCATGCGGCCCGGAACCGGTCGAGAGAAACGAGGCACGAAGAACGAGCGGGAAGCCGAAGCTGCCGCGCTCTTTCCCTCACCCGCTTCTCGTCCCTGATCACTCGCTCCTGGCCTTTTCCCGCACCTGCACGTGCACTTCGGCCAGCTGCGCGTCGGCGATCGGCGACGGCGCGTCGGTCATCAGGCACTGCGCGCCGGTGGTCTTCGGGAACGGGATGACGTCTCGGATCGACTCGGTGCCGGCCATCAGCGCGGCGATGCGGTCGATGCCGAAAGCGATGCCGCCGTGCGGCGGCGCGCCGTAGTTCAGCGCATCGAGCAGGAAGCCGAACTTGCCGCGTGCCTCTTCGGCGCCGATGCCGAGCAGTTCGAACACCGCGCTCTGCATTTCCGGGCGGTGGATGCGGATCGAGCCGCCGCCGATCTCGTTGCCGTTGAGCACCATGTCGTAACCACGCGACACCGCCGTCTTCGCGTTGGCGCGCAGGTCGGCCACGTCGTCCACCGCCGGTGCGGTGAAGGGGTGATGCAGGGCGACGTAACGCTGCTCTTCCTCGTCCCATTCGAACATCGGGAAGTCGGTGACCCACAGCGGACGCCAGCCGGCGGCGACCAGGCCGAAGTCCTTGCCGGCCTTCAGGCGCAGCGCGCCCATGAAATCGGAGACCTTGTTGTAGCCGCCGGCGCCGAAGAACACGATGTCGCCGTTGCCGGCACCGACGTGGGCGACCAGCGCGGCGAAGGATTGCTCGCTGAAGAACTTCTGGATCGGCGAGCTGACTTCGCCGTTGTCGGCGATCTTGATGTAGGCCAGGCCCTTGGCGCCGTACTTGGCGGCGTGGGCGGCGTACTCGTCGATCTGCTTGCGCGACAGGGTGGCGCCACCGGGGATGCGCAGCGCGGCGACGCGACCGTCGGCGTCATTGGCCGGGCCGGTGAACACCGCGAACTCGCTGTCCTTGACCAGTTCGGCCACGTCGACCAGTTCCAGCGCGATGCGCAGGTCCGGCTTGTCCGAACCATAGCGGCGCATCGCCTCGGCCCAGGTCATGCGCGGGAACGGCGCATCGAGTTCGACGTCGACCACTTCCTTGAAGATCGAGCGGATCATGTCCTCGACGAAATCCTGCACGTCGCGCTCGCGGACGAAGGCAAACTCCATGTCCAGCTGGGTGAATTCCAGCTGGCGGTCGGCGCGCAGGGCCTCGTCGCGGAAGCAGCGCGCGATCTGGTAGTAGCGGTCGAAGCCGGCCACCATCAGGATCTGCTTGAACAGCTGCGGGCTCTGCGGCAGGGCATAGAACTCGCCCGGGTGCATGCGCGCCGGCACCAGGAAGTCGCGCGCGCCCTCCGGGGTGGCCTTGGTCAGGATCGGGGTCTCGATGTCCTGGAAGCCGCGCGCGTCCAGGTGGCGGCGCAGGGTCTGCACCAGCTTGATGCGGGTGCGCTGCATGCGCTGCATTTCCGGGCGGCGCAGGTCCAGGTAGCGGTACTTCAGGCGGGTGTCTTCGCCCGGATTCTCGTGGGCGTGGAATGGCAGCGGCGCGGCCTTGTTGAGCACGGTGATGGCGCTGGCGATCACCTCCACCTTGCCGGTGCGCATCTTGTCGTTGACCGCATGGCGCGCGCGCACCACGCCTTCGACCTGCAGCACGTCCTCGTAGCCCAGCGACGCGGCCACCGCGAATACCTCGGCGTTGTCGATCTCGACCGTCACCTGCACGATGCCTTCGTGATCGCGGAGATCGATGAAACAGACGCCGCCCTGGTTGCGGGCAACGTCGGTCCAGCCGGCGAGGGTCACGGTTTGGCCGATCAGGGTCTCGTCGACCAGGCCGCAGAAGTGGGTACGCATGGGAAGCTCCGCAGGGGAATACCGGCACGGGAGGGCGCCGGCGAGCCGGCTATTTTGCGGCCGGCCGGCGAACGGGGCAAATCCGCGCCGCAGTCACGCCCGCTTAAGCCAGACTCTTCCTATAGTTCGCCCATCCAAACCTGAACAGGGACGCCGCCATGAACCGCCCGCTTCTGCTCGCCGGACTTTCCGCCCTCCTGCCCGGCGCCTTCCTCGCCGCCGGCGCCGCCGCGCAGTCGCCCTATGGCAACGGCCCGGGCACGGTCGCCGCGGTGCGCTGTGAGAGCGTCAACAACCGCCAGCAGGTCTGCAATACCGGCTGGCGCGACGCCATCATCGTCCGCCAGCTGTCCAGCACCCGCTGCGTGGAGGGCCAGAACTGGGGCAGCCGCGATGGCACGGTGTGGGTCGGCAACGGCTGCCGCGCCGACTTCGGCCCGGGCCGCGGCGGCTGGAGCAACGGCGGCGGCAACGGCAACAGCGGCACCATCCGCTGCGAGAGCAACGACAACCGCCAGCGCGTGTGCAACACCGGCTGGCGCGGTGCCGTGCTGGTGCGCCAGCTGTCCAATACCCAATGCATCGAAGGCCGCAACTGGGGCAGCAGCAACGGCTCGGTCTGGGTCGACAACGGCTGCCGCGCCGAGTTCGCCGAAGGCCGCGGCGGTTGGGGCGGAGGCAACACCGGCAACGGCCAGACCATCCGCTGCGAGAGCAACGACAACCGCCAGCGCGTGTGCCGCACCGACTGGCGCAGCGCCACCCTGGTCCGCCAGCTGTCCAAGTCGCAGTGCGTCGAGGGCCGCAACTGGGGCAGCAGCAATGGCGCGGTGTGGGTCAGCGACGGCTGCCGCGCCGAGTTCGCCGAGGGCCGCGGTGGCGGCTGGGGCGGCGGCAACGGCAACTGGGGCGGCAGCTCCAACTACAGCATCGAATGCAGCAGCGACGACAACCGCATGCGTTCCTGCGCCTGGGAACGCCGCCAGGGCCGGCCGGTGCTGATCCAGCAGCTGTCCAAGACCCAGTGCGTGGAAGGCCGCAACTGGGGCTACAGCGGCAACAGCCTGTGGGTGAACGGCGGCTGCCGCGCGCGCTTCGGCGCACGCTGAAGACGCCTGCCGCAGGAAACGGAAGGGCGCCGGTCAGGCGCCCTTTTCCGTTGCGGCTGCATCGGCGCCCCAGGGCGCCGGCGGCGCCGGGACGGGATGGGCCAAGTCGAACTCGACCTGGAACAGACGGCCGTCCGGACGCGACAGTTCGTACAGGAAGCGCCGGCCGGGCTCCACTTCCATCGCCCAGGTGTTGCGGACCGAGCCGGCCATGCCCTCGCGCTCGAACATCGCCACGGATGCGGCGTCCACCGGGAACTGCTGGCGCAGCGCGGTGCCCGCGTCCTGGGTGTCGCCACCATAGAGAGTGACTTGGTCCGGGCTGCCATCGGCATGGCGATGGTCGTGCTTCAGCCGCAGGTGTTCGCCGATGCGGGTCAGCACCCAGGTCCGCGAACGGTCCTGTCCGACATGGAACGGCACCCGCAGTTCCTGGTCCGGCGCATCGCACCCGCGCACGTGCATCACCAGCGCCTTGCCCTCGAAGGGGTCGGGCGTGGCGCCCGCGGGTTGGTTGGTCACCACGCGGCCGACGAAGGCCTGCCCGCAATGCTGTGCCAGGGCCGCCAGGAACGCGGCAGCGCCGGTATCGGCGACGGAGCGGGCCGGTGCCGCCGAGGACGCGACCGGGACGAAGAACAGCGGCAGGAGACCTGCGAGGAAAGAGCGCTTCATGCCCCGACCCTAGCCGCTGCCTCCGGCCGCCACAAGCCGCAGGCGCTCATTGCCGCGCCTGCTCCACGCGATGCAGCAGCGGGCTGTCCGCGACCAGTTGCGCCCGCAGCACCTGCAGCGCCGGCGCGGATTCGCCCGCGCCGCGCTGCCCGGCGGCGACCAGGGCATCGGCCAGGGCAAGCCGCCAACGCGCCGTCCAGGCGGACTGCGCGCCGAACAGGGACGTGCTGGCAGCCACCACATCGCGCCATGCGGCGACCGCCGCCGCGTCGCCTTCGCGCTGCAGCAGGGTGGCCTGCAGCACCTGCTGGCGGAGCGCGACCTCCGGGCTGGCCGCCGCGGCTTCGGCGGCCACCGCCGCCAACGCGGCCCGGGCGTCCTGCCGGCGGTCTTTCAACAGCAGCCATTCCGCCCATCCCTGGCGCAGCCGCAGCCCATTTGCGCTGCCGGCCGGAATCCGCGGCAACCAGGCCGCATGAGCATGGCGTACCAGCGCGTCGCCTTCGACCCGGCTTTGCCGGGCCAGGAACAGGCCCAGCTGCAGCTCCAGATCCAGCGCATCCGGATGCCCATCGCCGATAGCGGCGCGGCGCACCGCCAATGCCCGGCGCCAGGCCGCTTCGGCGGCCACCCGGTCGTCGCGGGCTTCGGCCAGCTGCGCCGCCGTTTCCAGCATCATCGAATAATTGAAGCTGTCCTCGCCCATCACCTCGGCGGACAGCTTCAGGGCCGCACGCACATGCTCGTCGGCCCGCAGGTAATCGCCCTTGCGGATCAACGCAGCGGCCAGGCGGCTGGTGCCGCTGATGTAGTACACGCTGCGCTCGCCGAAGATGCGCGGCGCGCGGACCAGGTTGGCCTCGAACGCGGCAATCGCCTCGTCGAACCGCCCCTGGTCGAGCAGCACCAGGCTGCGCTCGCTGTCGCTGGCCCAGTAATCGAAGGACATCTGGCCGAACATCCGCTGGAAGATCGGTGTGGAGCGCTCGAACGCCGCCGCTGCCGCGGCCAGCTCGCCCTTGCGCCGGTACATCATGCCCAGGTTGTCGAAGGTCACGCCGATGAACTGGTCGCGGTGCGCGAGTTCGTGCCGCTGCAGCGCCTGCCTGAAGGCCAGTTCCGCCTCGCCGTAACGCTGCTCGGACAGCAGCGACAGGCCCAGCGAGTTGTAGGCCTGGGCGACGCGGAAGCTGTCCGCCGGCTGCTGCCCGAGCAGGGCCAGCGCGCGCCGGGCCAGCGCTTCGCCTTCGCGGCCGTTGCGGTTGTTGGCGTGGCTGCCGGCCAGCAGGTTGAACTGGCGCGCGGCCTCGTCGATGTTCCGCGCACCGCCGCGGGCCGCCAGCGCTTCGGCGGAGGCGCGCATCATCGGGTTGGCCCGCACCAGGTCGCCCATGTTGCGGTAGGCCAGGCCGATCACGCCCTTGAGCCTCGCCTGCACCTCGGGCGAGGCCTCCAGCTCTGCGTCCACCCGCGCAGCGGCGCGGTCGAGCACTTCGCGCGCGGTGATGTCCTCGCCGGCGCGCGCGCCTTTCTCGCGCGGGTCGGCCGCCTCGAACATCGACACCAGGAAAGCGCTCACCTGCTCGGCAACCTGCGTCTGCCGCTCGGCCTCGGCACGGGCCTCGGCCAGCCGCCAGACGAAGGCGCCCGCCAGCAGCAGCATGCCGATCAGCACGGCGATGCCCTTCCAGTTGCGCCGCAGCCACCGCCCACCGCGGTAGAACCCGCCACCGCCGCGCGCCAGCACCGGGCGGTGTCCCAGGTGGCGGCGGACATCGGCGGCCAGCGCCTCGACCGAGGGATAGCGCTCCTGCGCCGACGCGGCGACCGCCCGCATCGCGATCGCGTCCAGGTCGCCGCGCAACGCGCCGCGCCAGGTACAGCCCGCATCCGCCAGATGGCTGGGCGGCAGCGGCGCCTGTCCGGCGGCCGGGCCGCGCGCGGCATCCTGCGCGGAAAGCAGTCCGGCCAGCACGATGCCCAGGCTGTAGACGTCGCTGGCCATGCCCGCCGGCTCGCCCGCGCGCAGCTCGGGCGCCACGTAGCCGGGAGTGAAGAACGGCTGCCGGCCCGGATCGCCGTCGTTCCCGACCAGCCGCGCGATGCCGAAGTCCAGCAGCACCGGCTCGCCGTCGGCGCGGACCAGGATGTTGGCCGGCTTGAGGTCGCAATGCAGCACCAGCCGCGTGTGCGCGGCCTGGACCGCCGCGCATACCTTCAGGAACAGCGTCAGCCGCTGGCGCAGATCCAGGCGGCAACGGCGGCAATGGGCATCCAGCGCCTGGCCGTGGATGTATTCCATCACCAGGTAGGGCTGGCCGCCGGGCGTGGTGCCGCCGTCGTAGAGGCGCGCGATGTTGGGGTGCTGCAGGCCGGCGAGGATGCGCCGCTCGGCGGCCAGCCGTTCGGCGATGCGCGGATCGGGCGTGGCATGCAGGACCTTGATCGCCACTTCCTGCGTGTACAGGCCGTCGGCGCGCTCGGCGCGGAACACCACGCCCATGCCACCGCTGGCGAGGCGTTCGCACAGCCGCCACGGCCCCAGCCGTTCGCCTTCGGCGCGTTCGGTCTGCACGCCGGCCTCCAGCAATCCGCGCAGCGGCGACTGCACGCGCGACAGGTCGACGGTCTGCGCCTCCAGCAGTTCCAGCGTTTCGGCGACCACCTCCGGATCAGCACTCAGCCGCGCCAGTTCGGTCCGCCAATGCGAGGGATGCAGGTCGCACACCGCATCGAAGAGTTCGCGTACGCGCTGCCAGTTGTCGCTGTCCATCACCTGCCCCGTATCCATGCACCGCCCCAGGCCGGACGGTGTGCCGGGGCGATGATAGTCACCGTGCGTAACAGGCCGGGCGCGTGCGCTGGGGGCGCCAATCCAAGCGCTGCCGGGGTCCGCTCATCGCCATGGCGGCGGATGGTTTCGTTGCGCAGCGCAACCGCTTCCGGGTGCACGGCCAGCGGGGTGCTCGCGATGCCGATGGCAGGCCGCGCAAGCAGTTGCAGCCCGGGCCGGGCCGGTCAGCGCAGGTGGTCGCCGGCCACCTCGCCGACCCGACGCAGGATGGCGTTGCGGCCGTCGTCGTCCAGCACCGACCCCTGCAGGTAGCTGGCCAGCACCCAGGGCGAGCCGCCTCGTTCCGGCCACAGCAAGGCGATGTCGTTGGTGGTGTCGCGGCCGTTGCCGCCGGTCTTGTCGCCCACCCGCCAGCCCCCGGGCAGGCCCGCGCGCAGGCGCGCGGCGCCGGTCTCGTTGTCGATCAGCCAGTCGGCCAGTTGCCGCCGCGACGCCTCGTCCAGCGCGTCGCCGAGCACGAAACGCTGCAGGTTGCCGGCCATCGCCGCCGGGCTGGTGGTGTCGCGCGGGTCGCCCGGCGCGAAGCGGTTGGCTTCCGGTTCGTAGCGCGTGGCGACGGTGACCGCGTCGTCCTGCGCACGCAGGAAGGCGGTCAGCCCGGCCGGTCCATCGACCAGCGGCAGCAGCAGGTTGGCCGCGGCGTTGTCGCTGGTGGTCAGCGTCGCCCGGCACAGGTCGCGCACGCTCAGGTCCTTGCCGGCATGGCGCGCGGTGACCGGCGAGTTGCCGAGGATGTCGACCTTACGCACCGGCACGCGCTGGTCGAGCGACAGCCGGCCGCGCCCGGCGCGATGCAGCACCGCGGCCGCCAGCAGGAACTTGAACGTGCTGCACATGGGGAAGCGCTCGTCCATGCGGTGCCCGAAGCGTGCGCCGCTGGCCGGATGCCACAGGCACACGCCCAGCCGGCCGCCGCTTTCGGCCTCCAGCGCGGCGAAACCGGCAGCCGCGGAAGCAGGCTCCGCCCTGGCGGCGGCACGGGCCATCGCGGACGCGGCGACGATGCCGGCAAGGGCGGCACCACCGAAGGCGAGGAACTGGCGACGGACGATCATGCGGCTCTCCCTGGGCGTGGGACGGCGGCGATTATTGGAAACCACGGCCCCCTTCCACCAGCGCGAAAAACCATCGGAAGCCATTAGATTTATTGGCGGCAAAGACCGTACTTCCGCCATTCCATACAGGAATAATGGGCCCACCCATCATCTTTCATCATGGCTTCGGCATGATCCGCCCCCAGCTCCCGCTCAATGCCCTGCGCGCCTTCGAGGCCGCCGCGCGCCATCTGAATTTCACCCGCGCGGCGCTGGAGCTGTGCGTCAGCCAGGCCGCGCTGAGCCACCAGATCCGCACGCTGGAGGACCGCCTGCAGGTCACGTTGTTCCATCGCCTGCCGCGCGGCGTGGCGCTCACCGACGAGGGAGCGGCATTGCAGCCGGTGCTCACCGACGCCTTCGACCGCATCGCCATCGCCTTGGACCGTTTCACCGGCGGCCGCTTCCGCGAGGTGCTGACGGTAGGCGTGGTCGGTACCTTCGCCACCGGCTGGCTGCTGCCGCGGCTGGGCGATTTCGAGGCCGCGCACCCGGATATCGAGCTGCGCCTGCAGACCCACAACAACCGCATCGACCTCGCCGGCGAGGGCCTGGACCTGGCGATCCGCTTCGGCGAGGGCGACTGGCAGGGACAGGACTGCACGCCGATCGTCGACGCCCCTTCCGCTCCGGTCTGCGCGCCGGCACTGGCGCGGCGTCTGCGGCAACCGCGCGACCTGGCCGGCGTGCCGCTGCTGCGCTCCTACCGCAACGACGAATGGGCGCGCTGGCTGCAGGCTGCCGGTATCACCGGCGTGGAGGCGCGAGGCCCGGTGTTCGATTCCTCGCTGGCGCTGGCCAGCGCCGCCGCGGCTGGCGCTGGCGTGGCGCTGCTGCCACTGCGCATGTTCGAGCAGGACCTGGCCGACGGCCGACTGCTGCAACCCTTCGCGCAGACACTGGCGCTGGGCCGCTACTGGCTCACGCGGTTGCGCTCGCGCCAGGAACGCGAGCCGCTGCGGCGTTTCCGCCTGTGGCTGCAGGCGCAGGGAGCGGCAGGCCCGTGAACCGGGAGCGGATACCTGCTAAGAAGGCCGGCATCCTCCGCACGAGTCCGGCCCATGCCCGAGATACTGGAATTCGTCGATGCCCATTCCTGGGTGCTGCTGCCGTCGATGCTGGCCCTGCTGGGCCTGTCCGCGTTCCTGGGCAAGCTCACCTGGGGCCGGCGCTTCGGCCATGAGCCGGCGGCCGACGACGAACTCAAGATCGTGCTTGGCGCGACCCTGTCCCTGTTCGGCCTGCTGATCGGCTTCCTGCTGTCCTTCGCCATCGGCGGCTACAACACGCGCATGGCGGCCGAGGAAAACGAGGCCATCGCCATCGGCAACGCCTTCCAGCGCACGACCCTGCTGGGCGCCGAACGGCAGGCACAGGCCGAGCGGCTGCTGCTGGACTACCTGGACCGGCGCGTCGGCTTTTTCGCCGCCGCCGACGAGACGCAGCGCGAGCAGGCGCGCATGCAGTCCATCCAGATGCAGGCCCGCATGTGGACCTACGTCGCCCGGATCGCCAGCGACAACCCCGACCCGGTGATCGCCACCGTGCTCAATGCCTGCAACGACCTGTATACCGCCCAGCAGAAGACCATGGCCAGCTGGCGCCACCAGATACCGGGCGCGGCCTGGGCGATGCTGGTCGCCTTCGGCGTGTGCTCCAACTTCCTGATCGGCTACAACATCCGCGGCAGGAACAGCGGCAGCGCCCTGCTGCTGGTGGTGCCTGCGATCACCGCGCTGGCGATGTTCCTGATCGCCGAAATCGATGTTCCGGGCAAGGGCCTGATCCACGTGACGCCGGACAATCTCCAGGCCATCCGCACCACCCTTTCCGCCGGCGGCCTGGCCCCCTGAGCCCGGCCGCCGCCGGGCTCAATCCCCCAGCAGTTCCATCCACGCCGCTTCGGCCTGCTCCAGCTGCTGGGCGAGCACCTCGCGCTCGCCGCCAAGCCGGGCCATCTTCGCCGCATCGGCATAGTTGGCAGGGTCGGCCAGTTGGCGGTCGATGTCGGCCAGGGACGCGCCGAGCTGCTCGACCTTCTTCTCCGCCGCTTCCAGCTTGTGCGGATTGACCGGCTTCTTCGCCGCGGCAGGCTTGCCCGGCGCAGGCGCGGACACCGGCGCCGGCACGGCCGGCGCCTTCTCGGTGCGGTCGGCCTTGCTGCGCGCGCCCTGCGCGCTGGCGCGGGTACGCAGCCAGGCGGCGTATTCGTCCAGGTCGCCGGCGAACGGCTCGACCACGCCATCGGCCACGCGCCAGAAGGTGTCGCACACCAGTCCGATCAGGTGGCGGTCATGGCTGACCATCACGATCGCGCCTTCGAAAATGCTCAGCGCCTCGGCCAGCGCCTCGCGCATTTCCAGGTCCAGGTGGTTGGTCGGTTCGTCGAGCAGCAGCACGTTGGGCTGCTGCCAGGCGATCAGCGCCAGCGCCAGTCGCGCACGCTCGCCACCGGAGAACCCGTCGACCGGCTCGAACGCGCGGTCACCGGGGAAATTCCACTTGCCGAGGAAGTCGCGGAAGCTCTGGTTGACGCCGTCCGGGTCCATGTCGCGGAAATGGTCCATCGGCGTGGCGCCTTCGCGCAGCGACTCCACCGTGTGCTGGGCGAAGTAGCCGATCTTCATGTCCGGGTGCGCGCTGCGTTCGCCGGCCAGCGGCGGCAGGTCGCCGACCAGGGTCTTCACCAGCGTCGTCTTGCCGGCGCCGTTGGGGCCGAGCAGGCCCACGCGCTGGCCCGCTTCCAGACCGAAGCCGACGTCCTTGAGGATCACCGCGTCCTGGCCATAGCCGGCATCGACCTGGTTCAGGCGGATCAGCGAGAACGGCAGCTTGGCCGGTTCGGAGAACTCGATGCGGAACTCGCGCTCGGCCCGCACCGCTTCGGTGCCGGCCATCTTGGCCAGGCGCTTGATCCGGCTCTGTGCCTGGGTGGCCTTGCTGGCCTGCGCCTTGAAGCGGTCGATGAAGCTCTGCAGGTGGGCGCGCTCGGCCTGTTCCTTCTCGTGCGCGATCTGCTGCTGGCGCAGGTGCTCGGCACGCTGGCGCTCGAAATCGGTATAGCCGCCGGGGTACAGCCTGGCGGTGCCGCCATGCAGGTGCAGGGTGTGGGTGGCCACGTTGTCCAGGAACTCGCGGTCGTGGCTGATCAGCAGCAGCGTGCCCGGGTACTTGAGCAGCCACTGTTCCAGCCAGTACACCGCGTCCAGATCCAGGTGGTTGGTCGGTTCGTCGAGCAGCAGCAGGTCGCTGGGCATCATCAGCGCACGCGCCAGGTTCAGGCGCGCGCGCCAGCCACCGGAGAACGCCGCCACCGGGCGGCTGTGGGTATCGGCCGGGAAGCCAAGGCCATGCAGCAGCTTGCCGGCACGCGCTTCGGCGTCATAGGCGCCCAGCTCGGCCATCTTCTGGTGGGCGTTGGCCACCGCTTCCCAGTCTTCGCGTTCGGCCGCAGCCGCTTCTTCGAGCAGCACCGCGGCCACCACGTCGTCGCCGCCCAGCACGTAGTCGATGGCGCGATCCGGCAAGGCCGGGGTTTCCTGGGCCACGTCGGCGATGCGGACCTTGCCGGGCAGCGACACATCTCCCTTGTCCGCCTCCAGCTCGCCGCGCACGGCGGCGAACAGGCTGGACTTGCCGGCGCCGTTGCGCCCCACCACGCCCACGCGGTAGCCGGCGTGCAGGGTGAGGTCGACGTTGGACAACAGCAGGCGCTCGCCCCGGCGCAGGGCGAAATTACGAAGGGAAATCATGAGGGGGTCCGTTATAGCGAAAAGGAATGTGCACACAAGCAACATTCCTGCGACGCGATTCTAGCGTTAACGAATACTTGACTCACGCCTCCCGCGCACGGATTCCACGCCGGAACGCCCTCCTCCAACCCACGCCCGCACCGCGCCTGCCGGTCGAAATGCTTTCAAAAGCAACGATATAGGCAGGCCGATGGGCATTTGACACCACGTAAAAATTCCATTAATCCATGATGGCGCACCGCACCACCCCTCCGTGACGGGCAATTCCCGTCCGCCGGTGCCGCCCATTCATACCGGAGCTGCAATCTGATGAACCGCAAGTCCAGTACGCTCGCCGTTGCCGTCGCCATCGCCCTCGGCCTCCCGGTTGCCACCGCCTTCGCCCAGTCCGGCGCGCAGACGCTCGATACCGTGATCGTGACCGGCACCCGCGTCGCCGACCGCACCGTGGCCGAATCGCAGTCGCCCATCGACATCATCACCCCGGAGGCCCTGCAGGCCACCGGCTCCACCGAGCTGGCCACCGCGCTGTCGCGCGCCCTGCCCTCGCTCAACTTCCCGCGCCCGGCCCTGACCGACGGCACCAGCGGCGTGCGCCCGGCGCAGCTGCGCGGCCTGTCGCCGGACCAGGTGCTGATCCTGATCAACGGCAAGCGCCGCCACCTGTCCGGCCAGCTCAACGTCAACGGCAGCATGGGCCGCGGCTCCTCGGCGGTGGACCTGAACACCATCCCGGTAGCCGCGATCGAGCGCGTGGAAGTGCTGCGCGACGGTGCCTCGGCCCAGTACGGCTCGGACGCCATCGCCGGCGTGGTCAACATCGTGCTCAAGGGTGCCGGCAGCGGCGGCAGCCTGGCGCTGGACCTGGGCCAGTATTCGGCCGGCGACGGCAAGCAGTACCAGCTCTCCGGCGACACCGGCGTCAGCTTCGCCGACGGCCGCGGCACGGTGCATTTCGCCGGCCAGCTCACGCACCAGGACCGCACCAACCGCGCCGGCCCGTTCAATGCCTACGGCCTGCCGGGCAATCCGGCGCCGAACAGCGGCAACTACCCGGCCGTGGGCGTGAAGGCCTTCGTGGTCGGCGACCCGGAAGTGGATACCCGCGCCGTGTCGGCCAATGCCGGTTTCGATTTCAGCGACAACCTGCATGGCTACGCCACCGCCATCGCCAGCAACCGCGACATCACCTCCTTCGCGTTCTACCGCTCGAAGAACCACAACGCGGCGACCTCGCTGCTCTATCCCGACGGCTTCGTGCCGGAGATCAACCAGTACCTGAAGGACCGCTCGCTGGTGGCCGGCCTGAAGGGCGGCACCGAGGGCGGCTTCAACTGGGACGTGAGCTACAACTACGGCTACAGCCGCATCGATTTCGCCACCCGCAACACGATGAACTACACGCTGGGCGCCAACAGCCCGACCAGCTTCCACGATGGCGCGCTGGAGTACACCCAGAACATCGTCAACGCCGACTTCTCGCAGGCGCTGGACTGGGGCCTGGCCTACCCGGTCACGCTGTCCTTCGGCGGCGAATACCGCCAGGAGAAGTGGAACCAGTCGCCCGGCGAGCCCAACTCCTACCTCGGCAGCGGCGCACAGGGCTTCGGCGGCTTCACCCCGATCAACGCGGTGCATGCCGACCGCCACAACTACGCGGTCTACGCCGGCCTTGAAGCCGACCTCACCGACAAGTTCTCCGCCGGTGCCACCGCGCGCTACGAGGACTACTCCGACTTCGGCAGCAAGACCTCGGGCAAGCTCTCGGCCCGCTATGCGTTCACCGACAAGGTGGCGCTGCGCGGCACCGTGTCCAACGGCTTCCGCGCGCCGTCGCTGGCACAGCAGAGCTACCAGGTCATCACCAGCAACTACTCCAATGGCGTGTTCGTCGAATCGGGCACCTTCCCGGCGACCAGCGTCGTGGCGCAGGCGCTCGGCTCCAAGCCGCTGCAGGCGGAAACCTCGACCTCCTACAGCCTGGGCCTGGTGCTGCAGCCGGCCGAGCGCCTGTACGTGACCGTCGATGCGTTCCAGATCGACATCGACGACCGCATCCTGCTGTCCTCCACCATCAACACCAACCCGGCCACCAATGCCCTGCTGACCTCGCTGGGCATCAACAACGTCACCGCCTTCCGCTACTTCAACAACTCCGCCGACACCCGCACCCGCGGCGTGGACGTGGTGGGCAGCTACAACATCCCGCTGGCCGCCAGCGCCCTGGACCTGACCGCCAGCTACAGCTACAACAAGACCGAGGTGAAGCGGCTGGCGCCCTCGCCGTCCGTGCTGACCAGCCTGGGCCTGACCACGCCGCTGGTGGCGCGCGACGAGCTTGGCCGCCTGGAAGACGCCTTCCCGCGCGACAAGGCCATCCTCGGCGGCACCTGGACGTCGGACCAGTGGACGCTGGGCCTGAACGCCACCCGCTACGGCAAATTCACCGTGCGCCAGACCAACCCCGCGCTGGACCAGGGCTACGACCCGCAGTGGGTGCTGGACGTGTCGGCCAGCTTCAAGCCGAGCGCGCAGTGGACGTTGACGGTGGGCGCGGACAACGTGCTGGATTCGCACCCGGACAAGGTCAATCCGGCCTTCACCGGCGTCAACGCCTGGGGCCAGATGCCGTACAGCAACTACGCGCCGGCCGGCTTCAACGGCGCCTACGTGTACGGCCGCGCTCGTTACACCTGGTAAGGCGCACCTGAGCAGCCGCAATGCGTGAAGCCGATGCCCGGGGAAACCCGGGCATCGGCGTCTTCGGCATCACCAGCCACCCACCGGACGGTAGTGCCGGCCATGCGCTGCCGATGAGCGCACTCCAATCGATGAAACGCTTCGGGACGTACAGGGAAACAACGGCGCACCCGCTTCCCCTTAGAATCGGAGCGCCCCCTTCTCCTGCGAGCCCCGATGCACCATGACACCGCCCTGATCAACATGATCGCCATCGGCCTGGGCCTGGCCTTCGTGCTTGGCGCCCTGGCCAACCGGCTGCGGCTGTCGCCGCTGGTGGGCTATCTGGTCGCGGGGGTGGTGGTCGGGCCGTTCACGCCGGGCTTCGTCGCCGACCAGGCGCTGGCCAACCAGCTGGCCGAGATCGGGGTGATGCTGCTGATGTTCGGCGTCGGCCTGCATTTCTCGCTCAAGGACCTGATGGCGGTGAAGGCCATCGCCATTCCCGGCGCCATCGGCCAGATCGCCGTGGCCACGGTACTGGGCTGGGGCGTGGCCACGCTGATGGGCTGGCCGCCGCTGCACGGGGTGATCTTTGGTTTCTCCCTGGCCACCGCCTCGACCGTGGTGCTGCTGCGGGCGATGGAAGAACGTCGCCTGCTGGAGACCACCCGCGGCAAGATCGCGGTCGGCTGGCTGATCGTGGAGGACCTGGCCTGCGTGCTGGCGCTGGTGATGATGCCGGTGATCGCCGGCGTGTTCGGCCCCGAAGCGCAGGGCCAGAACCACAGCGTCGGCAGCGTGCTGGCGTCCATCGGCTGGACCTTCGTGCAGCTGGGCCTGTTCGTGGCGGTGATGCTGCTGGTCGGGCGCCGGGTGATCCCGTGGATCCTGGAGCGCATCGCCGGCACCGGTTCGCGCGAGCTGTTCACCCTGTCGGTGCTGGCCATCGCCCTGGGCGTGGCGTTCGGCGCCGCCGCGCTGTTCGGCGTGTCGTTCGCGCTGGGCGCGTTCTTCGCCGGCATGATGCTCAACGAATCGGAACTGAGCCACAAGGCCGCGCACGATTCGCTGCCGCTGCGCGATGCGTTCGCGGTGCTGTTCTTCGTCTCGGTGGGCATGCTGTTCGACCCGATGATCGTGGTCGAGCACCCGTGGCAGGTGCTGGCGACGGTGGCGATCATCATGTTCGGCAAGTCGGCGGCGGCGTTCGCCATCGTGCGCGCCTTCGGCCATTCCAAGGCCACGGCGCTGACCATCTCCGCCTCGCTGGCGCAGATCGGCGAGTTCGCCTTCATCATCGCCGGGCTCGGCGTGGCGCTGAAGATCCTTCCCGCCACCGGGCAGTCGCTGGTGCTGGCCGGCGCGCTGGTGTCGATCATGCTCAACCCGCTGGTGTTCGGCCTGCTCGACCGCTGGCAGGCGCGTCATCCCGCACCGCTGCCGGTGCAGGAGCCGCCGGACATTCCCCCCGGCCCCTCGCTGGACCTGCACGACCACGCCATCGTCATCGGCTACGGCCGCGTCGGCAGCACCCTGGCCCAGGTCCTGCGCGACCGCGGCGTACCGGTGCTGGCGATCGACGACAACCGCGACCATGTCGAGCGCGCCCATCGCGAGGGCATCGCCGCCATCCGCGGCAGCGCCGCCGCCGACACGGTATTGGCCGAAGCCCATCCCGAGCGCGCCAGCATCGCCATCCTCGCCATCCCGCAGCCGCTGGAGGCCGGCGAAGCGCTGGCCAAGCTGCGCGCCATCAATCCGAACCTGACCCTGCTGGCACGCGCGCACAGCGATGCCGAGGTCAAGCACCTGCTCGAACACGGCGCCGACGGCACCGTGCTGGCCGAGCGCGAACTGGCGCATTCGCTGGCGGAGATGGTGATGGCCACGCCGCCGTATCGCGCGATGCGGGCGGGGAGCACCGCCGCCTGACAGCGTCATCGGGCGCGCGCCCGCTCAGACCGCCGGGTCGGTGGCGCCCGGAATGCGCTGCAGATAGCCGCCCAGCAGCTCGATCGCCTGGCGCACCTTGGCCGGCTGGGTCTGCCGGTGCGGCGTCACCGCCCATACCGGCAGCGCCGGGACCTCCCATTCCGGCAGCAGCCGCAGCAGCCGGCCGCTGGCCAGCAGCGGCATCACGTCCAGGCTGGTCAGCACGGCCACGCCGAGCCCCGACTCGCACAGCTGGCGCACCGCCGGCTGGTTGTGGCTGACCAGGCGCGGATGCGCCGGCACCCGCCGCTCCTGCCCGGAGGCCGGGTGCCGCCAGGCCAGCCCCGGCACCTGCGCCAGGCCCAGCCATTCGCCGGCCGGCACCTGCAGCGGATCGGCCGGTTCGCCATGCCGTCGCAGCCAATCGGGCGAAGCGCAGGGCCAGCGCTGCAGGGTGCCCAGGCGCTGTGCCATCCAGTCGCTGTCCGGCAGCCGGCCGAAGCGCAGCGCCAGGTCGATGCGCGCCTGCACCAGGTCGGTCCAGCCGTCCTCGAAATGCAGATGCAGGCGCAGCTGCGGGTTGTCCTGCAGCCATGGGCCCAGCGCCGGCCCGAGGTGGTCGGCCATGCCCAGCGGCGCGGACAGGCGCAGTTCGCCGCTGGGCGCGTGGCGCGCGGCCGACAGTTCGGCCTCGGCCTCGCCGGCGGCATCGAGCAGGCGCGCGCAGGCTGCGTAGTAGCGGCTGCCCACGTCGGTCAGCGACAGCTGCCGGGTCGAACGGTGCAGCAGCGCCACGCCGGCCTCGTGCTCCAGCGCGCGTACCTGCTGGCTGACCGCCGAGGTGCTCATGCCCAGCGCGCGCGCCGCCGCGCTCATGGAACCGTGCTGGACCACCTGCGCGAACAGCGCCATGCGCCTGTAGTTCTCCATCGCCCTCTCCCGTGGCCGCAGGCATCGTGAAGCCTGGCTTCAAGGTGATTGTGGCCCCGGCAGACTGCCGCCGTCACGGGGCCAGGAGGACACTGTCCGCCTCCCATCCATGCGAGGAATCCCCATGAAAGTCGCCCTGATCGGTGCCACCGGCTTCGTCGGCCGCGCCCTGCTCGAAGAACTGCTGGCCCGCGGCCACGAGGTCACCGCACTGGTCCGCGATCCGGCCAAGCTCGCCGCGCGCGGGCGCCTGCGCGTGGTCCGCGCCGACGTACAGGACGCCGCGCAGGTGCAGGCCGCCGTGGCCGGCAACGACGCGGTGGTCAGCGCCTACAACGCCGGCTGGGGCAACCCGGACATCTATCGCGACTTCATGCGGGGCGCGCGCGCGATCGTGGCCGGCACCAGGGCGGCCGGCGTGAAGCGCTACCTGGTGGTCGGCGGCGCCGGCAGCCTGTACACCGCCGATGGCGTGCAGCTGGTGGATACGCCGGACTTCCCCCCGGCGTTCCACGATGGCGCCCGCGCCGCGCGCGACGCGCTGGAAGACCTGAAGGGCGAATCGGCGCTGGACTGGACCTTCCTCAGCCCGCCGGTCGCCTTCCACGCCGGCGGCCCGGTCGAGCGCACCGGCCATTACCGTACCGGCGGCGACACGCCGCTGATGGCTGCCGACGGCCCCGGCACGATCAGCCCGGCCGACCTGGCGGTGGCCATGGTCGATGAGCTGGAACAGCCGCGGCATCCGCGCCAGCGCTTCACTATCGCCTGGTGAGGCCTGGACGCCGCGCGCCAGCCACGGCGCGCGGCGCGCGCTCAGGCCTGCGCCAGCGCCTGCTCCAGGTCCGCCAGCAGGTCATCGATGTGCTCGATGCCCACCGACAGGCGCACCGTATCCAGCGTCACCCCCGCCTTCTCCAGCTCGGCCGCGTCGAGCTGGCGGTGCGTGGTCGACGCCGGGTGCGTGGCCAGCGACTTGGCATCGCCCAGGTTCACCAGCCGGGTGAACAGCTGCAGCGCGTCGAGGAAGCGCGCGCCCGCCTCGCGGCCGCCGGGCAGGCCGAAGGTCAGCACGCCCGAACCCTGCCCGCGCAGGTATTTGCGCACCAGCGCGTGCTCGGGATGATCCGGCAGCGCCGCATAGTTCACCCAGGCCACCTTGGCGTGCTGCTGCAGGTAGGTCGCCACCGCCAGCGTGTTGCTGTTGATCCGGTCCATGCGCAGCGCCAGGGTCTCGATGCCCTGCAGGATCTGGAACGCGTTGAACGGCGAGATCGCCGCGCCGGTGTTGCGCAGCGGCACCACCCGCGCGCGACCGATGTAGGCCGCCGGCCCCAGCGCCTCGGTGTAGACCACGCCGTGGTAGCTCACATCCGGCGTATTGAGGCGCGGGAAGCGCTGCTTGTGCTCGGCCCACGGGAAGCGCCCGGAGTCGACGATCGCCCCGCCCAGGCTGGTGCCATGCCCGCCCAGGTACTTGGTCAGCGAATGCACCACGATGTCGGCGCCGAAATCGAACGGGCGCAGCAGGTAGGGCGTGGCCACGGTGTTGTCGACGATCACCGGCACGCCATGCGCGTGCGCGATCGCGGCGATGGCCTCGATGTCGGTGATGTTGCCGCGCGGGTTGCCGATGGATTCGACGAACACCGCCTTGGTGCGCTCGTCGATCAGCGCCGCGAAGGCCTGCGGATCGCGGTAATCGGCGAAGCGGGTCTGGATGCCGAACTGCGGCAGCGTGTGCGCGAGCAGGTTGTAGGTGCCGCCGTACAGCGCGCTGGAGGCCAGGATGTTGTCGCCGGCCTCGGCGATGGTCTGGATCGCGTAGGTCACCGCCGCCTGCCCCGACGCCAGCGCCAGCGCGCCGATGCCGCCTTCCAGCGCCGCGACGCGCTGTTCCAGCACGTCGGTGGTGGGGTTCATGATGCGGGTGTAGATGTTGCCCTGGACCTTCAGGTCGAACAGGTCGGCGCCGTGCTGGGTATCGTCGAAGGCATAGGCCACCGTCTGGTAGATCGGCACCGCCACCGCGCGGGTGGTCGGGTCGGGACGGTAGCCGCCGTGCACGGCGATGGTTTCGGGTTTCCAGTTCGGCTGGGACATCGCGGCATCTGCATGTGGGGAGGCTGCTGACCATAGCCCAGAGCATGGACGGCAAGGCCGATGGTTGCCCCGGTTACTTATGCCTGTCCGTCATCAGGCCATGCCGCGGACGCTGGACGCGCAGCCGGCCGTCGCCTCGGGCGAGGCTGGCCGCTGGCCGCGCGGCACCCAGGGTTCACGCATCCGCAGCGCCACCGCCATCGGCACGCTTCCAGCGCAGCCCCTCCAGCAGCGGCATCGGCCTGGCGTAGTGATAGCCCTGCGCCCAATGCACGCCCAAGTTGCGCAGGCAGTCGGCGGTGTCCTCATCCTCGACATACTCGGCCACCACTTCCGCGCCGCAGGCGCGCGCCACCGCCACCGAGGCCTGCACCATCGCGTAGTCGCGGCGCTCGCGGTTGATGTTGCGCACGAACGAACCGTCGATCTTGATGATGTCCACCGGCAGTTCCTTGAGCCGGGCGAAACTCTGCATGCCCACGCCGAAATCGTCGATGGCGATGCGGCAGCCGCGGCTGCGCAGCTCGTCCAGCAGCCGTCCCGCCTGTTCGGCGCTGAAGACGGCCACGGTTTCCGTGATCTCGAAACATAGCCGCGAGTGCGGCAGCGGCGCCTGTTCCAGCAGTTCCAGCAGGCGCATGCGGAAGCTCTCCGACGCCAGGCTCTGCCCGGTCAGGTTCACCGAGATATGGGCACAGCCTGCCGCCAGTTCCGGTGCCTGCCGCAGTTGCGCGAACAGTTCGGCAACCACCGCGAGGTCCAGTTCGGGGCCACGCCGCGCCGCCTCCACGGCAGGCAGGAACTGGTCCGGCCGCAGCATGTCGCCCTGCTCGTCACGCAGCCGGCACAGCACTTCGCCGACCGCGCCCCCCTCCCGGCGGCGCTCGACCAGCGGCAGCACCGGCTGGAAGAACAGCACCAGCCCGCCGGGACGGCGCAGGTGCGCCAAGGCCGCGCTGGCCCCGTGCAGGCGCTCCTGCGCCTGCTGCAGCGTGGCACGCTCGGCATTGGCGAACAGCGGCTCGACCTCATTGCTCGCGCGCGCCTCGAAGGCGAGGCTGGAGGCCAGCATCAGCGCGCCATCGAGATCCAGCCCGGTATCGCCGCCGAAGCGCGCCACGCCCAGGTAAGGCAACAGGCGCACGTTCTGCCCTTCCACGAGAAAGCCCGGCTGTTCGATGCCGCGCAGCAGGCAGGCCCAATCGATCCGGCCCCCGCATTCGGCCAGCAGCGCGAACTGGCCGCTGCCCAGGTAGCAGCAGTTGACGTTGTAGGCCTCCAGCCGCGCGGCCACCCCGGTCATCACCGCCGACTGCGCACCCAGTCCATAACCGACCGCCAGCGTGTCGGTCTGGTCCAGCAACAGGCAGGCCAGGCCGCAGGCTTCCGGGCGCTGCGCGGCCTGCCGCCGCAACGCGCGCAGGTTGGGCAGGCCGGTCAGCGAATCATGCAGCGCCTGTTCGTCCAGGCGCTGCGCCATGTCCTCGCGGTCGCGGTTGGCCAACAGGTAATAGAACAGCACCATCAGCACGATGCCCAGTTCCAGCGCCAGATGCAGCAGGTTGAGGAAGCCCAGCGGCGCATGGCTCAACGTGGCGGTATCGCCCAGGCGCGACGCCATCAGCAGCAGCAGCCCGGCCAGCAACGGCAGCGCCACCACCAGGCGCATGTACAACATGCACCAGGCCACCACCGCCAGCGCGGCGATGCGGTAATCGCTCAATACCAGTCCGCTGGGAGGCAGCCCGCCGAATTCCATCTGCACGCGCCGGCTCAGCAGGACGCTCGACGCCAATCCCACGCCCATCAGCAGCGGCCACAGCGGCCAACGCCCGCTGCGCCGGACCAGCGGCGGGCGATGACGCTCGCTCCAGGCCACGACCAGCGGCAGGGTGAGCGTCACCACGCCGAAATATTTGGCGAACAGGGTCTGGATCAAGCCACTGAGTTGACCAGCGGCGCCATAGGGAAGGCCATACAGCAGGCCCAGCAGCGCAGACCCGGCGGGGTAAGCCAGCAATCCGACCAGGGCGAAACGCGGCAGGTCGCTGCGCAGCACCACGCTCCGCGCCGGCGATCGCGGCCAGCCCATGGCGCGTGCGCAAAGCAACGTCCACACCAGACCACCCGCGGAAATCACCAGGCCGATGCCGATCTGTAACGGCGTATAGGAAAAGGCCAGCGCGCGCGCCATCCAGCCCAGGGTGACAAGCAGGTAGCTTCCCGGCAGCACCCAGCGGTCGCGTTCGAGCATGGCGATGGCCAGCAGCAACCCGGCATGCAGGTGCACCAGCGAGGCCTTGGAGACATCGCCCCACAGTTCCAGCTGGTAAGGAACGGCCACCTGCTGCAGCAACAGGCACGCCAAGCCGAACAGCAGGATTTTGCCATGCCGGGTCGTTGCCCAATGACGCATGCTTCCCCCCTGCCCGCACCTGACTGCAGGCACGGGACGTGGGGCATCCTGACACAAAAATGCGGCGGCGGCCGCGCCGTTCATGTACCGGCGCGCCGGACCTTCGGCCAATGCCGTCCATCGTGGCAATCCGGCATCGGGAGCCCTTCCCGATGCGCGTCGGCCCGCCCTGTCCCGCCACCGCCGCCGGGAGCCCCGCGCATCGGCAGGCTCCCGGCGTCGTCCGCGAAACGGCGGGGCATCCGCGCGAGCGTCAGCCC
>NZ_JASCOS010000036.1:0-30996 GCF_029959705.1 Stenotrophomonas sp. PS02297
CACCGCCCGGCGCGGGCTTTACCGGGAACGCGCCAGCGGGGCGTCGCCCCGCTCTACAGGTGCATGGCCACGGTGCTGCTGTAGCGCCGGGCAACGCCCGGCGGGGCTTGGCCGGGGGAGGCTCCAGCGGGGTGTTGCCCCGCTCCACCAGCCCGTCCGTCAGACGTTGAGCAGCAGGAACTCCCGTTCCCAGGAGCTGATGACGCGGAAGAAGGTCTCGTATTCCTTGCGCTTGACCGAGACATAGGCACGGCAGAAGCGACGGCCGAGCAGCTCCTGCAGCGGCTCGCACCTTTCCAGCCCGTCCAGCGCCTCGCCCAGCGAGCGCGGCAGCGCGTAGCCGGGTGCCTTGGCGTTGCCGGCGACCGGCGCGGTCGGGGTGAGCTTCTCGCGGATGCCGAGCAGGCCGCAGGCCAGGGTCGCGGCCATCGCCAGGTAGGGATTGGCGTCCGAGCCGGCGAAGCGGCTTTCCACGCGGCTGTTTTCCAGGCTGTCGATGGGCACGCGCAGGCCGCAGGTGCGGTTGTCGAAGCCCCATTCCACGTTGCTCGGCGAGACCTCGCCGAATACCAGCCGGCGATAGGAGTTCACGTTCGGCGCGAAGAACGCCATCGCCATCGGCACGTATTTCTGCAGCCCGCCCAGATACTGCATGAACAGCGCGCTGTACTCGCCCTCGCCCTCGCCGGCGAACACATTGACCCCGTCGCTGGTGCGCAGCAGGCTCTGGTGGATGTGCATGGCGCTGCCCGGCTCGGTCTCCATCGGCTTGGCCAGGAAGGTCGCGTACACGCCATGGCGCAGCGCGGCCTCGCGCATGGTGCGCTTGAACAGGAACACCTGGTCAGCCAGCGCCATGGCGTCGGCATGGGTGAAGTTCACTTCCAGCTGCGCCGCGCCGGATTCGTGGATCAGGGTGTCCACGTCCAGCTTCATCGCGTCGCAGTAGTCGTACATCAGGTCGAGGATGGGGTCGAACTCGTTGACCGCGTCGATCGAGTAGGACTGGCGCGCGGTTTCCGGGCGGCCGGAGCGGCCGGCCGGCGGCAGCAGCGGGAAATCCGGGTCGGTGTTCTTCTGTACCAGGAAGAACTCCACCTCCGGCGCCACGATCGGCTTCAGCCCCAGCTCGTCGTAGGCGGCCAGCACCCGCCGCAGCACGTTGCGCGGCGCCAGCTCGTGCGGCTGCCCGCTGCGCGTGTAGCAGTCGTGGATGACCTGCGCGGTGGGGTCGGTCGCCCACGGCACCATGCGCACGGTGTCCGGGTCCGGGCGCAGCACCATGTCCGAATCGGCCGGCGCCACCAGCTCGTAGTAGTCGTCCGGCGAATCGCCGGTGACGGTGGTGGCGAAGATGCCCTCGGGCAGGCGCGTGCCGTAATCGTGCGAGAACTTGTCGGCCGGGATGATCTTGCCGCGCGCATTGCCGGTGATGTCCGGCACCAGGCATTCGACCTCGGTGATGTTGCGCTGCTTGAGCCAGCGCAGCAGGGTGCTGTCTTCCTGCACGGTGGCAGGCTTGCGGGGACGCGAACGGGGGCGGGAGCTCATGGCGGTTCTGCTTCGGTTGCATGACAGGCGCCAGCCACCGGCCGATGCCCTGCCCCGGTGGAGTGGCGTGCAGGCACGCTACTGCCGCCCCGGCGTTTAGGCAACCGGCGCCGCCGCGCCGCGATCATGCCGATGCTGCGTCCGGGCACGTAGACTGCACTGCCCCCGCCTGCTTCGATGCGCCTGATGCCCTTGGACGCCCCCCGGCCCGACTATCCGCCCAGCTGGTACGCGGCCAGCCTGCCGCCGGTCGCGCCGCGGGCACCGTTGCGCGGGCGCGCGGTCGCGGACGTGGCGGTGCTGGGCGCCGGTTACACCGGGCTGACCGCCGCCCTCGCGCTGGCCGAGAAAGGCTACCGGGTGACGGTGCTGGAGGCCGGGCGCGTCGGCTGGGGCGCCTCCGGCCGCAATGGCGGGCAGGCGCTGGTCGGCTATGGCTGCGACCAGCGCACCCTGGAATCCCTGCTCGGCGAGCCCGATGCGCGGCTGCTGTTCGAGTTCTCGCGCGATGGCCTGCGCAGGCTCAAGCAGCGCATCGCCCGCTACGGCATCGACTGCGACTGGCGCGACGGCCACGCCAGCGTGCCGATCCGCGCCCGCCAGGAGCGCGCGCTGCGCGCGGACATGGAAACCCTGGCACGGCGTTACGACCACCCGCTGCAATGGTGGGACCGCGCGCAGCTGCGGCAGGTGCTGGGCAGCGACCGCTACCGCGGCGCGCTGTACGACCCGGCCAGCGGCCACCTGCATCCATTGGCCTATGCGCAGGGGCTGGCGCGCGCGGCCGAGGCGGCCGGCGCCACCTTGCACGAACATTCGCCGGTGCTGCGCCTGGAACGCGGCGCGCGCCCCGCACTGCATACTGCGCAGGGCCGGGTCGAGGCCGACTTCGTGGTGCTGGCCGGCAACGCCTGGCTGCAGGGCATCGCGCCGGAACTGGAAACGCGGATGATGCCGGTCGGCACCTACATCGGCGCCACCGCCCCGCTCGGCGCCGAGCGCGCGCGCGGCCTGATCCGCAACGACATGGCGGTGGCCGACGTGAACTGGGCGCTGGACTACTTCCGCCTCAGCCGCGACCACCGCCTGCTGTTCGGGGGCCAGGCCAGCTATTCGGCGCTGCCGCCGCCCGGCCTGCGCGGGGCGATGACCCGGCGCATGCGCGCGGTGTTCCCGCAGCTGGCCGACGTGGAGCTGGACTACGTGTGGGGCGGCTACATCGACATCACCCGCAACCGCGCCCCGCACTGGGGCCGGCTCACCCCCAACGTCTATTTCGCGCAGGGTTTCTCCGGCCACGGCGTGGCCAGCACCGGCCTGGCCGGCGACGTCATCGCCGAGGCCATCGCCGGGCAGGCGCAGCGGCTGGACGTGTTCGAGCGCATCCCCCACCACCGCTTCCCCGGCGGCGCGGCGCTGCGTCGCCCGCTGCTGGTGGCGGCGATGTCCTGGTACAAGCTGCGCGACCTGCTGTGGTGAGCGGCCTCTCCGCTGCCGCCGCTGCCGTCAGGCGCCGCCCTCGTCGCCGTCGTGCCACAGCTCATGCGCATCCACGCGGATGAGCAGGGCCGCCTCCAGGGCGTCGGCGCGGGCATCGGACTCGGCCAGGGCGCTTTCCTGCTCCTGCCGCTGGGCGGCGACCAGTTCGGCGATGCCCGCCTCGCCCAGGGCATAAGCGCGCCGCGTCCTGGCGGTGCTGGCGCGCACCGCCTCCAGCGCGCGCTGGCTGTCGCGCCACAGCCGGTACGCGGCATCGGCATGGCGCACGGTCTGCTCGGCTTCGCGGCGGATCGTGCGCCGCATGCCTTCGGCCAGCGCACTGCCGGCGTCGGCGCTGGCGCGCTGCGCATCGGCGCCGGCCGAACGCAGGGCGCCCCCGAACGGGATGCTGACCACGACCCCCAGCGAGCGTTCCTCGCCGCCGCGCTCGTCCAGCCAGCGCAGGCCGACGCTCGGATCCGGACGGCGGTCGGCGCGGGCGCGCAGGGCGGCGCGGTCCAGCCGCTCGGCCTCGCGCTCGGCGGCGCCGATCTCATGGCTGCGGCCGATGATGCGGTCGATATGCAGTTGCGCGTCCTCGCCATCCGGCAGCGGCTCCGGCAGTGCCGGCGCGTGTCCCGGCAGCGGGATCTGCGGGAACGTCGCGGCCAGGGCGATGCGCGCATCCTCGCGCCGCGCCGCGGCAGCCGTCACCTGCGCCTGCGCCTGCGCCGATGCGGCCTGTGCGCTGTCCAGATCGCGCAGGGCGGCATCGCCGGCGCGCACCCGGCGCTGGATCGCGTCGCGGTCGCGCAGCACCAGCTCATGCTGCGCCTGCGCCCGCGCCAACCCGCCTTCGGCGCGCAGCCATTCCATCCATTGCGCCAACAGCAGGCGCGCGGCCTGATGCTCGGCGTCGGCCAGTTGCAGATCGGCGACCTCGCTGCCGAGCCGGCCGATCTCGCGGTCCAGCCGCGCCTTGCCGGGCCAGCGCACGCCCCGGGTGAGCTGGCCTTCGTATTCGCGGAAATCCGGACCGTTGCGCATGCGTCGCTGCTGCGACATCAGGCTCAGGACCGGCTCGTGCGGGCCGGCCGCCAGCCCGCGCGCCTCGGCCCCGGCGCGCAGGGCGCCGGCAGTGGCCGCCTGCACGTCCGGATGCGCGGCGATGGCGCGCAGGACCAGCGTTTCGGGCGGCAGATAGCCGGCGTCGGCGGTGGCGGCGAACGCGGCGCCGGGGACGACGGCACGGCAGGCCAGCGCGAGCGCCAGCGGCAACGACAGGCGCTTCATGCCAGCCTCCCGAAACGCTCGACGATCTCGCTCCACCAGACCACGTCCGGGCTGGGCAGGCGCTGGCGCAGGCCGTCCAGCACCGTGTCCACGCGCTCGGCGGGCAACACCAGCCACGCCATGTCGCGGGCCACGCGGCCGCGCACGCGTTCGCCGCTGCTGGCCTTGTCGAAGCTGCTGCCATGGCCTTCGCCGCGCAGCGTGGTGAAACCCGGCAGGTCGGGCATGTCCAGCAGCGCGGCGATCACCGCGTCCTCCAGCACAGGGGGAAAAACCAGGTTCAGGCGACGCAGTTCCATCAACGGGCTCCGAAGCGGCGGAACAGGACCGGCAGCAGCAACAGGGTCAGCGCGGTCGAACTGAGCAGGCCGCCGATCACCACGATCGCCAGCGGACGCTGGATCTCCGAACCGGGGCCACTGGCGAACAGCAGCGGCACCAGGCCGAAGGCGGTGATGCTGGCGGTCATCAGCACCGGCCGCAGCCGCCGCCGCGCGCCCTCGCGCACCACGGCCGGCATCGCCATGCCGGTGGCGGCGAGCTGGTTGAAGTGCACGACCAGCACCAGTCCGTTCAGCACCGCGATGCCGAGCAGGGCGATGAAGCCGATCGATGCGGGCACCGACAGGTACTGTCCGGTCAGCCACAGCGCAAGCACGCCGCCGACCATCGCGAACGGCACGTTGCCCAGCACCAGCAGCGCCTGCCGCATCGAGCCGAAGGTGGAGAACAGGACCAGGAAGATCAGGCCGATGGCCGCCGGAACGACCATGCCCAGGCGCGCGGCGGCGCGCTGCTGGTTCTCGAACTGCCCTCCCCATACGATGCGGTAGCCTTCCGGCAGCGGCACTTCCCGCGCCACGCTGGCGCGCGCCTCGTCGACGAAGCCGACCAGGTCGCGGCCATCGACATTGGCCTGCACCAGGGCGAAGCGCGAACCGTTCTCGCGGCGCACGGTCACCGGCCCGGTGCTGCGCTCGATCTGCGCCAGGGCCGCCAGCGGCACCTCGCCGGCGCCATCGCCACGGGCCAGCAACAGGCGCTGGAAGCGCGCCGGGTCCTCGCGCACGCCGCCGTCGCCGCGCACCAGCACGGGGATGCGGCGGTCCGCGGCGATCACGGTACCGGCTGGCAGGCCCTCGATCTGCGCGCGCAGTTCGTCCTGCACGTCGGCCACGGCCAGGCCGGCGCGGCCGGCCGCCTGTGCATCGATCCGCAGGCGCAGGTATTCCACGCCCTCGCCGGCCTGGGCCAGCACGTCCTGCGCGCCGGTGATGCCTTCCAGCACCTGCGCGATGCGGGCGCCGAGCTGGTTGACGGTGGACAGGTCCGGCCCGAACACCTTGACCGCCACGTCGCCGCGGCTGCCGGTGAGCATCTCGCTGACCCGCATTTCGATGGGCTGGGTGAAGCCGTAGTCGATGCCGGGGAAGTCCTCCAGCACGGTGCGTATCTGCTCGGCCAGCCACTGCTTGTCCGGCCTGCGCCACTGCGATTTCGGCTTGAGCTCCAGGAATACATCGCTCTCGTTCAGGCCCATCGGGTCCAGGCCGAGTTCATCCGAACCCAACCGCGCGACCACGTGCTCGATTTCCGGCACCCGCGCCTTCAGCGCCCGCTCCACCGCCAGGTCCTGCCCGATGCTGCTGTCGATGCCGATGGACGGCAGCTTGGCCAGCTGCACCAGCAGGTCGCCCTCGTCCATGGTCGGCAGGAAGGTCTTGCCGACGCCGAACCATGCCGCCATGCCCAGCAGCAGGGCGGCGGCCGCACCGGCCACGACGCGGCGCGGGTGCGCAAGCGCGCCGTCGAGCAGCGGCGTGTACAGGCCGTCTAGCCTGCGCATCAGCCACGGCTCGGCGTGGGCGCGTTCGCGCAGCAGCAGCGAGGCCAGCACCGGGATCACCGTCAACGACAACAGCAGCGAGCCGGCCAGCGCGAAGACGATCGTCAGCGCCACCGGGCCGAACAGCTTGCCTTCGAGCCCCTCAAGGGTCAGCAGCGGCAGGAACACCAGGCAGATGATGACGATGCCCGAGGCCACCGGCACGGCCACCTCGCGCACCGCGGCGAACACCCGGTGCGGCCGCGGCAGGCGCGCGCCGGGAGCCCCGGGGTCGAGCCGGCTGACCGTGTTCTCCACCACCACCACCGCCGCGTCGACCAGCATGCCGATGGCGATGGCCAGTCCGCCCAGGCTCATCAGGTTCGCGCTCATGCCGGACACGCGCATCATCAGGAAGGTCAGCAGCGCGGCGAACGGCAGGGTCAGCGCCACCACCAGCGCCGCGCGCAGTTCGCCCAGGAACAGCAGCAGCAGCACGACCACCAGTACGGTGGCTTCGATCAGCGCCCTGGTGACGGTGCCGACGGCGCGGTCGATCAGGGCACTGCGGTCGTAGAACGGCTCCACCCGCACGCCGGCCGGCAGTTGCGGCGCGAGTTCGGCCAGCCGCGCGCGCACCGCCTGCACCACCGCGCCGGCGTTGGCGCCGCGCAGGCCGACCACGATGCCCTGCACCGCTTCGCCCTCGCCGTCGCGGGTGACCGCGCCATAGCGGGTCAGGCCGGCGGCGCGCACCTGCGCCACGTCGCCAATCCGCAGCGGGATGCCATCGCGCACGCGCAGCACGATGCGGCGCAGGTCCTCGAGGGTATGCACCGCGCCCTCGGCACGGACCACCAGCGCCTCCTCGCCGTCGCCGAGACGGCCCGAGCCGTCGTTGCGGTTGTTGCGTTCCAGCGCGTCGGCCAGGTCGCGGAAGTGCAGCCCCGCGGCGGACAACGCGGCACGGTCCGGCACCACGACATAGCTGGTCACTTCGCCGCCGAGCGCATTGACGTCGGCCACGCCGGGGATCGTGCGTAGCGCCGGGCGGATCACCCAGTCCAGCAGCGCGCGGCGTTCGGCCAGTTCCAGGTCGCCGCCTTCGATGGTGAACATGAAAAGATCGGACAGCGGCGTGGCGATCGGCGCCAGGCCGCCGCCGACGCCGGTCGGCAGCTCGACGTTGCCAAAGCGCTCGGCGACCTGTTGGCGCGCCCAGTAGATGTCGGTGCCTTCGGCGAAATCCAGGGTGATGTCGGCGATGGCGTACTTGGCGGTGGAGCGCAGCATCGTGCCGTTGGGCAAGCCGAGCAGTTCCAGCTCCAGCGGCGCGACGACGCGGCTTTCCACTTCTTCCGGGGTCATGCCCGGCGCCTTGAGGATCAGCTTGACCTGCGCCGGCGCGATGTCCGGGTAGGCATCCACCGGCAGTTCCAGGAATGCCAGCGCACCGGCCAGCGCCAGCCCCGCCGCGGCCACCAGCACCAGCACCCGCTGGGTCAGCGAGAATTCGACCACGCGTCCGAGCATCGGCCTACTCCCCCGCCGCCAGCAGCGCCTTCAGCGCGCTGGTGCCGGCCACCGCCACCGCCGCACCGGCCGCCAGCGGCGCGCGCACCACCACCTGCGCGGCCGATTCGCCCAGTACCTCGACGCTGACGACCCGATAGCCTTCCGGCGTCACGGCGAACACCACGCTGTCGCGCCCCACCCGCGCCAGTGCGCCGCGCGGCAGCGCCAGTGCGTCCTTCGGCGCAGGCAGTTCCAAAGTCACCGCCACCGGTTGGCCCGGCACCAGCGCGGCGCTGGCCTCGAAACGCGCGCGCACCGGCACGGTCTGGCTGGCCGCATCCACGGCCCCGCCCACCGCGGTGATCCGGCCCTGTGCGCCGGTCCCGTCGATGCGCACCGCCTGCCCGGCGGCCAGCCGCGCGCGCGATGCGGCAGGCGCCCGGATGGCGACGTCCAGCTGCGTAGTGTCGGCCACCACGAACGCGGCGGCCATCGCGTCCAGCGCCTGCCCCGGCGCCACCCTGCGTTCCAGCACGCGCCCGGCCAACGGCGCACGCAGCTCATATTCGCCCGGCAGCCCTCCCTTCGCCGCGGGCGCCAGCGCCAGTGCCCGCGCCAACTGCGCCTGCGAGGCACCGGCCTGTTCCTGCAGAGCACGGCTGCTCTCGGCGCGTGTGGCGGGCACGATGCCCTCGGCCAGCAATTCCGCGTCGCGCTGCGCCTGCCGCGCCGTCAGGCGCGCCTGGCTGGCCGCGCGCCCGGCGTCGGCTTCGAGCATCATCCGCTCGCGGCTCTGCACCCGCGCCAATGGCGCTCCCGCGGCGACCTCGCTGCCCTCCACCGCGAGCACGCGGGTGACCGTGCCGGCATAGGGCGCGGTCACCACCGCGCTGCGCTCCAGCGCCGGCTCCACCGTCGCCGGCAGGTGTTCGAGCGGTATGCCGGTGGCCGCGACCGCCGCCGCGTCGCGCACGCCCAGCGCGCGCGCCTGTTCGGCCGGCAGGCGGATCGCCATGGGGGCGGCGCCGGCCGCCGCGCAGCTGGCCGCGAGCAGGACCAGGCCGAATGGCAGCACCGGAAGGAAACGGGAACGGCAGGGCATCGGTCGACCTCGGCGCGGGAAAATCAGAACTGGCCGGGAGTCTGCCGGGCGAGGCTTTGGAAACGCTTAAGGCGCTCAACTGCGAAGCAGTCGCGTTCGCACACGCACCTGCAATGCCGGCGATGACTCGCCACGCAGGCGCATCGATGGTGCCGGGCCCTGCGCGCGGCACCGCCCGGCCGGCGGCCGCATGGACCTCCTTTCCGCAGGGAACCCGGCAGAGGCGGCAGGAATCATGGTGCGCGGGTTCCTCCCGGACCGCCCGCGCGATGCCGCGCCGCCGGCCGGCGCTACGCTCCGCGCAGCGCGGGGAATGGCCCCAGGCGCGCGACGAGTTCGCCCGCCACGAGCTGGAACCGCAGTTCAAGCCCGAGCACCCGCGCCAGCGTCCGCGCCAAGGCCAGGCCCAGCCCGCCATGCGCATCCGGCGCATGCTCCGGGCGCTTGCGCCAGAAGCGCTCGCCGAGCCGCGCCAGGTCCGGCGCCGCCAGGTCCGGCGCCGGGTTGCGGATCTCGATCCACGCGCCATCCGCCCCGGACACTACTCCGGTGGCGACGCGCCCGTCCGCCGGCGCGTACTCGACCGCGTTCTGCAGCAGGTTGGCGACAATGCGCTCGAGCAGGAGCGCATCGCTGGAGGTCCACCATTCCGGCATGCCTTCGCGCTGGATGCCCGGCGCGCGCGCGGACGCTGCGCGGCCCAGCGCCTGCAGCTGTTGCTCGAGCAGCGCGCGCAGCTCCAGCGGTTCGGGTTGCGGTTCGGCCTGGCCGGATTCGTAGCGCGCCAGCGCGAGCAGGCCGTCGACGCTGCGCTGCATCCGCTCCACGGCCGCCAGCGATATCGCCAGCGCCGCGGCCGCACGGCCGGCGTCACCGCCGCGCAGCGCCAGTTCGGTACTGGTGCGGATCTCGGCCAGCGGCGTGCGCAGCTCGTGGGCGACGTCGCGCGCGAACCGGCGCTCGCGTTCCAGTGCGTCGTAGAGACGTCCGAACGCACGGTCCAGCGCCGCGGCCAGCGGTGCCAGTTCCGATGGCAGCGCCGCATCGAGCAGCGGCACCTGCGCCGTTTCCGGCGACAGCGCCGCCACCCGCGTGCCCAGCCGCAGCAGCGGGCGCAACCCGCGGTTGACCACGACGATCGCCAGCGCCGCCGCGCCCAGCGCGGCCAGCAGGCTCACCAGCAACAGCGACAGGTGGATGCGGCGCTCCAGCATGTCCACGTCGGTGCGCTCGATGGCGACGGTGAGGACGGCCGCGCGCGGATCGCCGGCATGGCCCGGCACCACGCGCTGCGCCACCGCTCGGCCGCGATGGCCGTCCGGCAGGGTCAGGTCGTAATACAGCGGCGCATCCGCCGGTGCCTGCGGCGGGCCCGCCAGCGCCTGTTCGCCGCTGGACGAGGAGCGCGCCAGCACCGCGCCCTGCCGGTCCCAGATCGTGTAGAAGTCGGTATGACCGTGCTCACGGAATTCCGGCATCAGCGCATCCACCGGCGTACCGCTGGCCAGCAGCGCGCCGACCGCGCGCGCGCGGTCGAGCAGCTGTGCGTCCAGCCGTGCGTAGAGATGGTGGTCGAGCATCTGGTCCAGCAGCAGGAACATCACCACCAGCAGGCTGCCAAGCCCACCGACCAGGGCGACGATCAGGCGCCGCCGTATCGACTTCAGCCAGCCGCGCTCAAGCGACCACATAGCCGAATCCGCGCCGCGTCTCGATCAGGCCGTCCACACCGGCGCGGGCGAGCTTGCCGCGCAGGGTGCTGACCAGCACCTCGATGACCTTGTCCGACGCCGTGCTGCTGCCGGCGTACAGCCGCTCGAACAGCCCGTTGCGCGTATGCACGCGCCCGCGCTCGCGCAGCAGCAGTTCCAGCAGCGCGTACTCCTTGGGCGACAGTGCGATCGCACCGCCAGGCCCGCTCGCCAGGCAGGTGGCGGTATCCACGGTGAGCGCACCGGCGCCGAGCCGTGGCGAGGCATCGTCGAAACGGCGCCGCGCCAGCGCCTTCAGCCGCGCCAGCAGTTCGTCGAAAGAGAACGGCTTGACCAGGTAGTCGTCGGCGCCACGGTTGAGCGCCTCGACGCGGTCGGCGACCTGGTCGCGCGCCGACAGCACCAGCACCCGCGCGACGCGGCGCTCGCGGCGCAGTTCGTCCAGCACCCCCAGGCCGTCGATGCCCGGCAGCGCCAGGTCCAGCACCACCAGGTCGTAGTCGTAATGGGCCAGGAATCCCAGCGCCTGGTGGCCATCGGCGGCCGCATCGACCGCATGGCCCTCCGCGGCCAGGGCGATGGCCAGGCTCTCGCGCAGGGCGGTGGAATCTTCGACGAGCAGCAACCGCATGTGGCAGACGACATCACTGGGGACTGCGGCATGATGCCCTGCCCGCCGCGGCAATGCACCGCCGCGCTGTCATCGCGCCGATGCCGGGATCGGGCTAAAGTCCGCCGCGCACCGGCCGTTAACCGGATGCGACGACCCGCCTCCGGATCTCCGCCCCATGACAGTGTCGCCGCCGGCCGGCTTCGACAGCCGACCGATCGCCCCCCTGCCCCAGCGCATCCTGCTGGTCGAGAACTCGCGCACCTTCACCACGATGCTGCGCGAGGCCATCGAACAGCGCCTGGAGCTGCCGGTCAGCGTGGCCTCTTCGCTGGCCGAGGCCGGCGCCCTGCTGGACGCCAACGACGACTGGTTCCTGGTGCTGACCGGGCTGGTGCTGGCCGATGGCGACCGCGACGACGTGGTGGCGTACTTCGTCGAGCGCGGGCTGCCGACCATCGTGGTCAGCAGCGTCTATGACGAAGACCTGCGCAAGCGCGTGCTGCAACAGGACATCATCGACTACGTGCTGAAGAACACGCCCGGCAGCCTGGACTACCTGGTCTGGCTGGTGCAGCGTCTGGACCGCAACCGCCGCATCTCCGCGCTGGTGGTGGACGATTCGCCCTCGGCGCGCGGCTACGCCGCCTCGCTGCTGGGCATGTACGGCTACCGTGTCGCGCAGGCCGCCGACGGCCATGCCGCGCTGCAGGCGCTGGAAGCCGACCCGGCGATCCGCCTGGCCATCGTCGACCAGGAAATGCCGGGCATGGACGGCGTCGAGCTGACCCGGCGCCTGCGCGCCCTGCGCGCGCGCGACAAGGTCGCGGTGATCGGCATTTCCGGCAACTCCGACCCGTCGCTGATCCCGCGCTTCCTCAAGAACGGCGCCAACGACTTCCTGCGCAAGCCCTTCTCGCGCGAGGAGTTCTTCTGCCGCGTCTCGCAGAACGTGGACCAGCTGGAGCTGATCGGCACCCTGCAGGATCTGGCGACCCGCGATTTCCTCACCGGCCTGCCCAACCGCCGCAGTTTCCTGGAGCAGAGCCAGCGCCGGCTCGAGCAACATACCGCCGATGCCGGCGGCGTCGCGGTGGCGATGGTCGACATCGACCACTTCAAGCACATCAACGACAGCCTCGGCCACGAGGCCGGCGACCAGGCGCTGCGCGCCGTGGCCGCGGTGCTGCTTGCGCATACCCCGGCACAGGACCTGAGCGCCCGCTTCGGCGGCGAGGAATTCTGCCTGCTGGTCACCGCGCCGGACGAGGACGCCTGCACGCGGCACTTCGAACAGCTGCGCGCGGCGGTCGCCGCGCTCGAGCTGAGCCTGGGCGGCAACATCCTGCGCATGACCGTGAGCATCGGCGTATGCCGCATGCCGGCCCGCAGCAGCACCCTGCACGCGCTGATCGCCGAGGCCGACCGCCAGCTCTACCTGGCCAAGGCCGGCGGCCGCAACCGCGTGCACAGCGTTACCCTCGACTGAACCGCGGGCCGGCTTTGATCCAGATCAACGCGGTGCGCCATCGCCATCCCTAGAGTGCGCCCCGACAGCACTCATCTGGAGAAACGGCGTTGGCACTTCTGGTCTGGCAGGACGATCTCAACACGGGCGTGGAGGTCATCGACCGCCAGCACATGCGCATCGTGGAGATGCTCAATCACCTGCACGTGACCCAGAAGAGCCTGGAGCGGGTCGCCGTCGGCGAGGTGATCGACGAGCTGATCGACTACACCCTGTCGCACTTCGCCTTCGAGGAAGAACTGATGGAGGAGGCCGGCTACCCGTTCTGCGCCGCGCACAAGCGCGTGCACGAGGTGTTCATCAAGCGCGTTTCCGAATACCGGATGCGCTTCGAGGCCGGCGAGGACATCACCGACGAGCTGCGCAACATGCTCTCGCGCTGGCTGTTCAACCACATCCGCGGCGACGACAAGGCCTACGCCGAACAGGTCAAGCGCCACCTCAACAAGTTCGCCCGCGAACACGAGGAAGGCGGCTGGCTCGGGCGCACGCTCAAGCGCCTGTTCCGCTGACCGCGGCGCGGTCCGGCCTGCGCCCCGCGGCGCATACAGGAAAGCGATGCAGCAGAAAATCGCCGGGAACGGCGTCCGGCACCCGGCCATAGGTGCCGGCGGCTGCCATGGACGGCGGCCATCTCCCGACCCGCGCTGGGCGCGTCGTCAACCCCGCGCCGCGCTGCGGCCCTGGATCGCCCACAGCGCCAGCGCGGTGACCAGGGCGGTGACGCACAGATAGCCGCCGACCGCGCCGACGCCGAACTTCCCCGCCAGCCAGGTCGCCGCGTAGGGCGCCGGCGCGGCGCCCAGGATGCCGGCCAGGTTGAACGACAGCGAGGCGCCGGTATAGCGCACCTGCACCGGATACAGGCCGGCCAGCATGGTGCCGCAGGGCCCATAGGTCAGACCCATCAGGAACAGCCCCAGCGACAGGAAACCCAGCACCTGCCAGGGATGGGCTGCCTGGAACAGCGGCTTGAACAGCAGGCCGAACACGAAGATCGCCAGCGTCGCCAGCAGCATCGTACGGATCGTGCCGTGGCGGTCGCCGTGCATCGCCGCCAGCGGGATGCCGGCAGCGAAGAACAGGATGCCGACCATCTGCAGCAGCAGGAACTGTTCGCGCGTGTAGCCCAGCGCCGAGGTGCCGTAGCCCAGGGTGAACACCGTCATCAGGTAGAACAGCACGAAGGTCGCGAACGCGGCCAGCGTACCGGCCAGCAGTGCGAAGCCATGGCCGGCGATCACCTCGCGCATCGGCAGGCGCACCCGCTGCCCACCTTCCACCGCGCGGCGGAAGTCCGGGGTCTCATGGATGTTCAGGCGTACCCACAGGCCGACGATCACCAGCAGCGCGCTGGCCAGGAAGGGCACGCGCCAGCCCCAGGCCTGGAACGCCGCGTCGTCCATCAGCCGGCCCAGCAGCAGGAAGATCCCGGCCGACATAAGGAAACCCAGCGGCGCGCCCAGCTGCGGGAACATGCCGTACCAGGCGCGCTTGCCGGGCGGCGCGTTCTCGGTGGCCAGCAGCACCGCCCCGCCCCATTCGCCGCCCAGGCCCAGGCCCTGGCCGAAGCGGCACAGCGCCAGCAGCGCCGGCGCCAGCAAGCCGATGTCGGCGTAGGTGGGCAGCAGGCCGATCGCCACCGTGGACAGGCCCATGGTCAGCAGCGCCGCCACCAGCGTGGCCTTGCGGCCGATGCGGTCACCGTAATGGCCGAACAGCGCCGAACCTACCGGCCGCGCGATGAAGGCCACGGCGAAGGTCGCCAGCGACTGCAGCAGCGCCGCATTGGCGCTGCTCTCGGGAAAGAACAGCTTCGGGAACACCAGCACCGCGGCGGTGGCGTAGATGTAGAAATCGAAGAATTCGATGGTGGTGCCGACCAGGCTGGCGGCGAGCACGCGGCGCGGGGAGTTGGCGGTGGGTACGCAGGGGCGGGAAGGCGCCATCGGATGAGCCCGGGGAAGTTGGCGACGATTCTGGCACGGCGCCAGCGCATGGCCCGGATTGGTTGCAGCCGCCACCAGACCGCAGTGCCGGACGCTAATCGCGCTTGAGCAGTGACCGCAAGCCAGCGAAGGGATGGGCGGTCGCCGCTACATGCCGGTCCTCGGCGTCGGCTGCCGCCACCCCGGTGTAGTCGCCATGGCGTGAATGCTCGTTGTCGTGGCAATACAGGCAGAGCAGCTCCCAGTTGCTGCCGTCGGGCGGATTGAAATCGTGGTCGTGATTGCGGTGGTGCACGGTCAGTTCGGACAGGTTGGCCCGGGTGAATTCGCGGGCGCAGCGCCCGCATACCCACGGATACATCTTCAGCGCCCGCTCCCGGTAGCCGTGCCCGCGCTGCTCGGCATCGCGCCGGGCCTGCGCCACGACGCGGTCCAGCGCGGCGTTGTCGGGGATGGAGGGTCTGGATGACATGTTGCCTCTGCCGGGAACGGAGCCGATGCGCTGGACTGTAGCGCCTGCCGACGACGGCAACCAGCTGGCCGGATCGACGCTCCTGCGCCTGGCGTTCACCCCGCTTCGACGGGCAACAGACGCCGGGATAACGGCGTTTTCCCTTGCCGCCCACGTCGGTTAACCGTACCGGAGCGCAGCGCCGCGCATCGGCGCCGGTTCACGGCGGCGTACAGGAAAACCCCGCTACGTTCCGGCTGCGTGCAGAACGCGCCGATACGACAGGAGCAGCCCCATGAACAATCGACCGCTACCTACCGCCCTCTTCGCCGCCGCCCTGGCCTTGGCCTGCGCCGGTGCCGCCCAGGCGCAGGAGGCGCTGACCGCGCCGCAGGTGCGCGCGCAGCTGGAGGCGCAGGGCTATACCAAGGTGAAGGACCTGGAATTCGAAGACGGCATGTGGAAGGCCGATGCGACCAGCGCCGACGGCAAGCGCGTGGATGTCCGCATGGATCCGCGTACCGGCAGCGTGTATCCGGACAAGGCGGTTTCGCAGCTGGGCGAGGCCGACATCCGCGCCCGGCTGTCCACGGCCGGCTACAGCGGCGTGCACGACGTGAAGCTCGACGACGGCCTGTGGAAGGCCAAGGGCAGGACCGCCGGGGGCGAGAAGGTGAAAGTACGCCTGGACCCGACGACCGGCGACGTGATCGCGCTGGAAAAGGACTGAGCCCCGCGGCGAGGATGCCGGCCGCATGACGACGGGCCGGCGCCCTCCGGACCCGGGCCGGGCGACGGGACCGGTCCGGGCTTCTTCATCGGGATACGCCGGCGGTCAGGCCAGCAGCCCGGCTGCGCGCAGCGCCGCCTCCACCTTGGGCTGGTTGCCGGATTCCAGTTCTGTCATCGGCAGGCGCAGGGTGCCGCCGCACAGCCCCAGGCGCTGCATCGCCCACTTCACCGGAATGGGATTGGCCTCGACGAACAGTTGTCTGTGCAGCGGCAGCAGGCGCTGCTGGATCGCCATCGCCGCCTGCACCTGGCCGGCCAGCGCGGCCACGCATAGTTCATGCATCAGACGCGGGGCGACGTTGGCGGCGACGCTCACGTTGCCATGGCCGCCGCACAACATCAGCGCCACCGCGGTGGCGTCGTCGCCCGAATACACCGCGAACCCTTCCGGCACCTCGCGGATCAGCCACTGCGCGCGCTCCAGGTTGCCGGTGGCCTCCTTGATGCCGATCACGCCCGGCACCTGCGCCAGGCGCAGTACCGTTTCGTGCTGCAGGTCGGCCACGCTGCGGCCGGGCACGTTGTAGAGCACGATCGGCAGGTCGCCGGTGGCCTCGGCGATCGCCCTGAAATGGCGGTACTGCCCTTCCTGCCCCGGCTTGTTGTAGTACGGCACCACCTGCAGCTGGCTGTCGGCGCCGACCCCGCGCGCATACTGCGCCAGCGCGATGGCCTCGGCGGTGGAGTTGCCGCCGCAGCCGGCCATCACCGGCACCCGGCCGGCAGCCTGCTCCACGGCCACGCGGATGATCTCGCAGTGTTCCTCCACGTTCACCGTCGGCGATTCGCCGGTGGTGCCGACCACGCCGATGCAGTCCGTGCCCTCGGCCACATGCCAGTCGACCAGCCGGCGCAGCGCCGGGTAGTCCACGCTGCCGTCTTCGTGCATGGGCGTGACGAGCGCGACGATGCTGCCGCGGAGGGGGACGTGGGAGGAAGTCATCGCGGTATCCGGAAGGCGTTGGGGAGGGGGGAAACCCCGATTCTAATCGGGAAGATGCGCACGCTGCCCTGCACGCGCGGCCATACGCCAGCGATGGTTTCAGCCCGAACGAAAACGCGTTCCGCCAGGCGGCGACATCACGCCGCGGCGCAGTCCACGCAGGGTTGCTTGCCGGGCGTTCCCGGCCGCTCGGTGAAGGTGCGGGGGTCGCCGGGATACGCGGATCTGGCCCGTGCCGCCCGGATGTCGCCGTCGAGCCGCGCGGTTTCCGCGGATGCGAGGCCCGGCGCAAGCGCTGCCGGAAGCATGACCGCATGCCCTCGCTTCATGGCGTCCCCGTGCTTCGTTCCGCCGTCCGCTCAGCCCCCCGCCGAAGGATGCAGCCGCCCCCACAGCACGATCATCCCCAGCGCCATCAGCACCCATGCCGCCGTCGCCACGCCCAGCGTCACCGCCAGGGGCCAGCGCACGCTGCCGAAATAGACCGCGACCAGGTAGCCGGCATAGGGAAAGAGCGACCACAACCCGAACAGCGCCGTCTTCTGCAGGTCGGCGCCGGAGCGCTCCGTGCCCACGATGTAATGGGCGATCAGCGCGAAGGTGGGAAACAGCGGCACCAGGCCGGCGATGAAAAAACTCTTCGACCTCGCCAGCAGGGCGATCAGCAGCACGGCCAGCGCGCCCAGCAGCGATTTCAGGAACAGGGGAATCATCAGGTCGCCTATGGGGTCTTGCGGGATGCGGACTTCACGCCCCGGCGCTGCCTAGCGGGCCCACAGGAGCAGCGCCAGCGCGACGGCGGCCGGCAGTGCCTGCACGAACAATATCTTGCGACTGGCGGTGGCGGCGCCATAGACGCCGGCAACCAGGACGCAGGCCAGGAAGAACATCCGCATGGCGTATCCGGCCGGGCCCAGGACCAGGCCATAGACCAGGCCGGCGGCCAGGAAGCCGTTGTAGAGCCCCTGGTTCGCCGCCAGCACCTTCGTCTGCTCGGCGAACTCCCGGGTCAGGCCGAAGGCCCTGCGTCCGGCCGACCTTGTCCACAGGAACATCTCCAGCACAAGGATGTAGACATGGATCAGCGCGACCAGGGCGGTTGCGATATCGGCAATGAGCAGCATGATCGCCTCGTCCAGTCGCGGCAGGCGAGCATGATCGACTTCCCGCAGGCCGGCAAGCGCGGCGGCCGTGCCGTCCTCCGCCTCACTTACAATGCCGCCCCCACGTTTCACCGGCATGCGCATGGACATCATCGTCAACGAAGAACTCAAGGCCTACATCGATCCGCTGACTGCCGACGAGCACGACGCGCTGGAGCGCAGCCTGCTGGCCGAAGGCTGCCGCGACGCGCTGGTGCTGTGGGGCAACGTACTGATCGACGGCCACAACCGCTACGGCATCTGCATGAAGCACGGCCTGCCCTTCAACACCGTGCAGAACACCCGCTTCCAGTCGATGGAGGATGTGCACCTGTGGATGATCGAGCAGCACCTGGGCCGGCGCAGCGTGTCCGATTTCCAGCGCGGCGTGCTGGCGCTGCGCAAGCGTGCGATCGTCGAGGCGCGCCACCGCGCCGAACAAGAGCAGCTGCGCCGCGAAAGCGAGGGCGAAGCGGCGCTGTCCGCCGCGCCGGACGATGCCGACGCCGATACCCCGCCGTGGGAACCGGCGCCGAAGCTGTCCAAGGCGGAAATCGCCCGCGAGGCCAAGCTCAGCGCCAGCCAGGTGAGCCTGATCGAGAAGATCAGCGCGCATGCCGCGCAGGAAGTGATCGAGGCGGTGAAGGCCGGCGATATCTCGCTCAGCGCCGCCGCGGTGGTCGCCAGCCTGCCCGAAGAGGAACAGCGCGCTGCCGCCCAGGGTGGCAAGAGCGAACTGAAGGAAGCAGCCAAGCGCGTGCGCGAGTCGCGGCGCAGGCCCAAGGCTGCCGCCGACTCCATGGCCGCCGACGCGCCGCAGGACGCCCCTGCACAGGCCGCCGTCGATACCGGCGAGGTGGAAGCCCTGCGCCAGCGCGTGGCCTCGCTGACCGCCGAGAACCAGGCGCTGCGCATGGAGCTGGACGCGCTGCGCGCGCGGATGGCCACCGCAACGGAAGCCTGACGCCCCGCACAGCGCCCTGCGGGTGCGCGGCTCGCGCCCGCGCATCCCGTGACCGGCACAACAGGGGGCCTGGCCGGTGCAGGCTGTGCCGGGAAAGTCCGGCATCTGCCGCCTGATCCTCGTGCCGGAACGGCGCCAGTAGCGACCTGAGCAGTTCCTGCGAATCCGGTCGCGGCTGGCGTCGCTTCTGCAGGTCTCCTCCTCGCGGGAATTGCGCTACCGCCGACAAGCCGTTCACCATGCGTCCGTCCCCACAGGAGCCCGCCATGGCCTCGGCATCCCCTGAACTGGAGCAGTTCGTCCGCGACGCACTGATGCGCGGCCACAGCCGCGAACAGGTGCAGCAGGCCCTGTTGGCCGCCGGCTGGAGCGCCGAGCAGATACGCGGCGTGCTCGATGGCTGGGCCGACGTGGAGTTCGCCCTGCCGGTGCCGCGCCCACGCGCTTCGCTGTCCGCGCGCGAGGCTTTTCTCTACCTGCTGCTGTTCAGCGCGCTGTATTTCTTCGCCTGGAACCTCGGCAGCCTGCTGTTCGCCCTGCTGGAACATGCCCTGCCCGACCCGGCCGATCCGCAATGGCAGGTGCTGCGCTTGACCGGCTCGATCCGCTGGTCGATCTCGGCGCTGGTCATCGCCTTCCCGGTGTTCGCCTTCCTCTCCCGCCACCTCGCCCACGATGTGGCGCGCAACCCGATCAAGCGCCTGTCGCCGATCCGCCGCTGGCTGACCTACCTGACCCTGTTCGTCGCGGCCGCCGTGCTGATCGGCGACCTGACCACGCTGGTGTTCAACCTGCTCGGCGGCGAACTGAGCCTGCGTTTCGTGCTCAAGGTGGCGGTGGTGGCGGCGATCGCCGGCACCGTGTTCGGCCATTACCTGCACGATCTCCGCCGCGAGGAAGTGGCCGGCACCGGGCAGACCGCCACCGGCCGCCGCGTACTGTGGGCCACCGGCATCGTCACCGCACTGGCCATCGCCGCCGGCATCTGGGTGATCGACTCGCCGATGCGGCAGCGGCTGCTGCGGCTGGACGGCGCCCGCATCGAGGACATGCAGACGCTGGATTCCGCCGTCAGGCTCTGGTGGGAGGAACACAAGGCGCTGCCCGCCGACTTCGGCACGCTGGCCGCGCAGCCGGGCGTCAACCTGCCGCGCCACGACCCGGCCGGCGGGAAGGACTACCGCTACCGCCCGCTCGACGCCACGCATTACGAACTGTGCGCCGACTTCGCCACCGACAGCGGCGAACGCAGCGCCCGCTGGCGCCTGCCGGCTGCCGGGCAATGGGTGCACCCGGCCGGTCCGCACTGCTTCCGCCGCGGCGCGGGCGACAAGGACTGAGGGCATGGCCGCGGCCGATCCGCGCCGCGCGCAGCTGCGCCGGCTCAAGCTTTACGCGCTGGCGATGCTGCTGGCGATGCTGGCCGGCTTCGTCGTCAGCCACCTCAATGGCGAGCGCGGCATCTGGGCGTGGGTGGGCGCGTTCTGCGAGGCGGCCACGGTCGGCGCGCTGGCCGACTGGTTCGCGGTGGTGGCGCTGTTCCGCCGCCCGCTCAACCTGCCCATCCCGCATACCGCGATCATCCCGCGCAACAAGGCGCGCATCGCCGACAGCCTGGCGGTGTTCGTGCGCGACCATTTCCTCGAGCCCGAAGCGCTGCTGGCCAGGCTGAAGGTATTCGACCCGGCCACCCGCCTGGGCCAGTGGCTGGCGCAGCCGCAGCAGGCGCGGATGCTGGCCGGCATGGCGCGCGGCTGGGCGCTGCAGGCGCTGGACCTGCTGGACGAGGCCGCCGTGCGCCGCACCATCCAGGGCTTCGTGGTCGAGCAGCTGCGGCAGTGGAACGCCGCGGCCACCGCCGGCGACCTGCTCGGCCTGCTCACCGCCGACGACCGCCACCAGCGCGTGCTCGACGAGGGCCTGACCCGCGTCGCCGGCTGGCTCGACAGCGAGACCGTGCGCCAGCGCGCCTCGGCGCTGATCGTGCGCTACATCCGCAAGGAATGGCCGAAGCTGGCCAGCACCGTGGACTGGGTCAAGCCCATCGACGAGATCGGCGACTCGCTGGCCGACCGCCTGGCCCGCGCCGGGCTGGACGAACTGCAGGCCATCCTCTCCCAGCCCGCGCACCCGCTGCGCCAGGACTACGCGCGCTGGCTGGGCGGCTATATGCAGCGGCTGCGCGAGGATCCCGCGCTGGCCGCGCGGGTGGACGCGCTCAAGCAGCAGGCGATCGCCCATCCCGCCTTACAGGACTACGTGCAGGGGCTGTGGCAGCGCATCCAGCGCCAGCTGCGCGCCGATCTCGCACGCGAGGATTCGGTGTTGGCCGGCCACCTGGAACGCAACCTGGGCAAGCTCGGCGCCGCCATCGGCCGCGACCCGGCCCTGCGCGACGCGCTCAACCAGCACATGCTGGCCGGCGCGGAGAAACTCACCACGCGCCTGCGCAGCGGCGTGACCGCGCATATCGCGCAGACGGTGAAGGGCTGGGACGAGCGCAAGCTGGTCGAACAGCTGGAACTGAGCGTGGGCCGCGACCTGCAGTACATCCGCTTCAACGGCACCCTGGTCGGCGGCCTGATCGGCCTGCTGCTGCACGCGCTGACCGGCTGGCTGCGGTTCTGAACGGAAGGGGGAGGCCTGCTCCCCCCTTCCGCCGTCTTGTGGCGCTTACGGCACCGCCGCGGTGACGACGATCTCGATCTTCCACGCCGGGTTGGCGAGCCTGGCCTGCACGGTGGCGCGCGCCGGCGTGGCGCCTTCGGGCACCCACTTGTCCCAGGCCTGGTTCATGCCGGCGAAATCCGTGATGTCGGCCAGGAAGATCTCCGCGCGCAGGATGTGGCTCTTGTCGGTCGGCGCCAGCCGCAGCAGGTCGTCGATGGCCTGCAGCACCTGCTCGGTCTGGCCGACGATGTCGGCGCTGGTGTCTTCCGGCACCTGTCCGGCCAGATAGGCCACGCCGTGGTGGATGGTCATTTCCGACATGCGCGGACCGGTATCGAAACGCTCGATCATGGGTATTTCCCGTGGGTGGATGTGCCGCCCATTGTGCCCGCAACCGATGGTTTCAGCCGTGACGTCGCGGCTGCCGCCACAGCTGCAGCGCCACCCGCGCCAGCCAGGCGACGACCAGCGCGATCACCGCCTTCTGCCCCAGCCCGCGCGGCGTGTCGCGCCAGAGCACGTGCAGCCACAGGCCGGCGAACGCCAGCCAGGCCCACCACCAGGCGAAGCGGTGGAAACCGCGCCAGCGCGGGTCGCGACCGAAGCACCAGGCCTGCAGCAGCATCGCGGTGGTGACGCAGAGGAAGGCCGTCTGCGCGGCCAGCGCATGCACCAGCGGCGCGAGCAGCGGCGCCCGTTGCGGCAGCCAGCTGTCGCCCACCGCCACCGTGGCCAGGCCCACGCCCGCGGCGCAGAACAGGGCCAGCGGCAGGCCGCGTCGCGCCGCTCCCCGCAGGCGCGCATGCAGCGCGATGGCAAGCACGGCGATGGCCGCCGCCAGCACGCAGTAGGCGCCGCGCAGCCACAGCCCATGCGGGCCGTGCAGGTACAGGCTGAGCGTGGCGCGCATCCAGTCCAGGTCGGTGCGGGCGAACTGCAGCCAGGTCGCCGTCCCGGCGAACAGCAGCAGCGCGGCCAGCGCCAGCCCGGCAGCGAGGCGTGCGGGATCCCGAAGCGATCGTGGCGGCAGAGCCAAGGCAGGTTTCTTCTGGAGGAGCAGGACCCAGCTTATCCGCACGCGCCGCCCGTCCGCCGGCTGAAGGCCACGCGCACGCTTGCCAGCATCGTCACGCCATGCCGATAGTCTTTGGCATTCCCGCGCCGCCATGGCGCCCTGCCGCCCACCCCGCATGACCGATCCCGCCGCACCCAGCGCTCCCGCAACTCCCGGCTGGCGCCGGTTCGCCGCCGTCGCCGTCACCCTGGCGATCATGGGCATGGCCCTGCATGCGCTGGCCGGCGAGTTCAGCGAACACGGCTACCGCCAGATCCGCGGCGCCATGCATGCGCTGTCGTGGCCGCAGCTGGGGCTGGCGCTGCTGCTGGGCATGGCCAGCTACGGTTGCCTGATCGGCTTCGACGCGATCGGACTGCGCCGCGCCAACCGGCGCCTGCCGGCCAGCCGCGTGGCGATCACCGCCTTCCTCGCCCATGCCGCCGGGCAGACCCTGGGCTTCGCCGCGCTCACCGGCGGCGCGATCCGCGTGCGCAGCTACGGCAATGCCGGCCTCGGCCTGGCCGAGATCGGCCAGGTCGTGCTGATGAGCACGCTGGGCTTCGTGTTCGGCGCCTGGGTGCTGCTGGGCCTGGCGCTGTGGCTGGAGCCGGGCGCCGCGGCGTTGGCGTTGCCGCTGGCCGCACCGCTGGTGCGGGTGCTGGGCATCGTCCTGCTGCTGGGCTTCGGCGCGATGTGGCTGGCGGTAGGCCGCGGCGGCCGCAGCCTTGGCTGGCGCGACCACCGCATCTGGATACCGGACCGGCGCACGGTGCTGGAAGTCACCGCGCTGAGCGTGGTGGAGCTGGGGCTGGCCTCGGCCGCGTTCTACGTGCTGTTGCCGGCGCAGGACGGCGTCGGCTACATCGGCTTCGTCGGGCTCTACCTGGTCGCGGTGGTGGCCGGGCTGGTCTCCACGGTGCCGGCCGGGCTGGGCGTGTTCGAGTGGAGCCTGCTCAAGCTGCTGCCGCAGTTCGCGCCGGCCGCGATCCTCGCCGCGGCGGTGGCTTACCGCGTCACCTATTACCTGGTCCCGCTGTTCCTCTCCGCCCTGCTGGCGGGGCTGGCCAGCATCCGCCGGCCGCTGCGCAGCGGCGCCAGCACCGCCTGGAACGTGCTGCGCCCGTGGCTGCCGCAGGTCATCGCGCTGGCCGTGTTCGCGGTCGGCGCGCTGCTGGTGATTGACGGCACCCTGCCGGTGCCGCGGCATCGCCCGCTGCACGCGCCGCTGCCGATCGTGGAGACCTCGCACCTGCTCGGCAGCCTGGGCGGCGTGCTGCTGTTGCTGATCGGCCAGGGCCTGCAGCGGCGCAGCCATGCGGCGTGGCTGATCGCGCTGGCGCTGAGCGTGGTGCTGCCGATACCGGCGTGGCTGCGCGGCGGCCATGCGCTGGTGGCGATGACCCTGCCGCTGGTGGCCGTGGCGCTGTGGGCGGCGCGGCGCGAGTTCTACCGCCAAGGTGCGCTGCTGGACGAGGCCTGGTCCTGGCCGTGGCTGCGCAACGTGGCGCTGGTGCTGGTGGCCACGGTGTGGCTGCTGTTCTTCGTCTACAGCCATGTCGAATACCAGAACGAGCTGTGGTGGCAGTTCGCCACCTCCGGCAACGCGCCGCGCGCCCTGCGCGCGCTGCTGCTGGTCAGCATGGTGGTGATCGTGTTCGGGCTGGCGCGGCTGCTGCACAGCACGCGCACGCCGCTGCCGGTTCCCGATGGCGCGCTGCTCGAGCAGTTGCGGCCGCTGCTGGCGCGCGCGCACGACACCCAGGCCTGCCTGGCGATGACCGGCGACAAGGCGATCCTGCGCAGCGAGGACGGCCATGGCTTCGTGATGATGCAGCGCTACGGCGGTTCGCTGGTGTCGATGGGCGACCCGGTCGGTCCGCCGGACACGGCGCGGGCGCTGATCTGGAAATTCCGCGAGGAAGCCGACCGGCTCGGCCTGCGCCCGGTGTTCTACCAGACCGGCGACCAGTACTGGCAGACCTACCTCGACCTGGGCCTGACCCTGGTCAAGCTCGGCGAGGAAGCGATGGTGTCGCTGGCCGGCTTCAGCCTGGAGGGCAGCGCCCGCGCCGACCTGCGCCAGGCCTGGAACAAGGGCAGGCGCGTCGGCCTGGGCTTCCGCGTGGTGCCGGCCGAGGACGTCGCGCCGCTGCTGCCGGAACTGGCGGCGATCTCCGATGCCTGGCTGGAGGAAAAGGCCGGCGACGAGAAGGGCTTCTCGCTCGGCAGCTTCGACGCGGACTACCTGTGCCGCTTCCCGGTCGCGCTGGTCGAGGCCGACGGCCGGATCGTGGCCTTCGCCAACCTGTGGCAGGCGCCGGTCGCGCAGGAATTGTCGGTGGACCTGATGCGGCATCGCCCCGATGCGCCCAAGGGCACGATGGATTTCCTGTTCATCGAACTGTTCCTGTGGGGCGCGGCCAATGGCTACACGCGTTTCTCGCTGGGCATGGCGCCGCTGACCGGGTTGGCCGAACACCGCCTGGCCGGGCGCTGGAACCGCTTCGCCAACCTTGTCGCGCGCCATGGCGAGCGCTTCTACGGCTTCGGCGGCCTGCGCCGCTTCAAGTCCAAGTTCGCCCCGGAATGGCGCCCGCGCTATCTCGCCGCGCCGGGCGGCGTGCACCTGCCCGCCGCGCTGCTGGACGTGACCCGGCTCATTTCGCTGGACCCGCGCCGGCAGTCGAGCTGAGCCCGCGCAGCCGCTGCAGGATCACCTGCGCCAGCCCGGCGTAGTCCCCTTCGAAGTGGTGGTCGCCGGGCAGGCGCACCACCTGCGCCGAACCGGCCGGCAGGTGCGGGCACAGCGCATCGTCGTCGTCCTGGCCGTAGACGCAGACGGTACGCGCGGCCGCCAGCCGGCGCATCTCCGGCGCGATCGGCAGCCCGCGGTCGCTGCCGCCGCCCAGCCAGTTGCTGACGTGGAATTCGTAGTCGGCGCGCGTGCCCACCGACAGCAGGGCGGTCATCGCCAGCATCGACGCGGTGTCGGTGGACAGCCGGTTGATCGCCGCCGGCAACACGTCGGCGCCCTGGGAGAAACCCACCAGCATCAGGTTCGGGCGCTGCCACTGCCGTGCGTAGTGGCGGGCGATTCGATCCAGGTCGGCGGCAAAACCGGCCGGCGTGCGCTCGCTCCAGAAATAGCGCAGCGAATCCACGCCCACTACCGGAATGCCGGCCTGCGCCAGCGCGCCGGCCACCTCCTTGTCCAGCCCCGCCCAGCCACCGTCGCCGGAAACGAACACGGCGAAGGTGTCGCCGTTGCCGGCGGCCGGAACTTCCACCAGCGGCAGGCCGTCGAGTTCGTGCGGCACCGGCGGCAGGCTCACCCCGCGCTGCGCGCCGAGCACGCGCGCCGCCGCGACTTCACCCGGTATCGCGCTGCCGGAAGCGCTGCGCTGGAAGCGCCGCGCCAGCGGCACCGCCTGCAGGAAGGCATCGACCTCGGCCGCCGGACAGGCCTGGCCCCTCCCCGGCGCAGCCTGCAGCCACGGGAAGCCCAAGGCCACCGGCACCAGCTTGCCGTCATGGGTGCCCTCTCCGCAGATCATGCGGGACTCGTGCAGGGAGGGGCAGAAGTCTTCGGTGAGCAGGCCGGCGAATACATCGGCGCCGGACTGCGCCGACACCGCATAGGCCAGCGCCGCCCCGTCGCCATCGCCGCCCAGGATCGGCAGGCGATAGGTCGGCACGTGCAGGTAGGCCTGCACATAGCGCGAGAAATTCTCCACGTCGCCGGCGGAGAACCCGCAGCTGCCACCCTCCTTCGCCAGCACCCGGGCCAGGTGGCGGGTATCGATGTCCACCACCATCGCGCCATCGCGGCGCAGCGCCTGCAGGCGCGCCTGCCGCCGCGCCGCATCGCCTGCGTCGGCGAACCACAGCACCACCCGCTGCACCGGACCGTCGGGCAGCAGCACCGGCACCTGCTCGAACCGGCCGTGGCTGACCGGTTCCAGCGCCAGCGCCGGCGCAGCCAGCAGCCCCGACGCCATCACCACCAGCAGAGCGAGCGACGCATGTGCCATGAGAACTTCCTTGACCGGAGAGACGGCAAGCCTACGCCTGCCGAAGCGGGAATGGCGTCGAAGCCGCGGCGTCAGTCCTGCGCCTCCGGGTGGCGCAGCTTCCATGCAGCCAGCGCCTGCCGGTAGCGCACCAGTTCGTCGGCATACAGGTCCAGCACGCACAACGGGCAACCGCTGCCGCAGCATTCGTTGGGGCCGGGCTCCTCCGGCGGCGTGGGCCGCGGGTCCGGGTCGGGCGTGGGGATGGGGATCGGATTCATCGCTTCGGCCTGCTTGGCCGCCATCAAGACAGGATGGAGCAATTCTAGGCCATGAGGTCCAGTGAGGCCGCTGAGCTGTTGCTGTTGCTGTTGCTGTTGCTGTTGCTGTTGCTGTTGCTGTTGCTGTTGCCCGTGATTTTGCTTTTGCTCCTTGCTTTTGACTTCCGGGTCCCCTTCCGCAGCGACGGAGCCGGCGGGAAAAACCTGAAGGGCGGCGTGCAGGGATGCACGCCGTTTTTCTACGCGACATGGATGTCGCGTAGAAAAATCCCGCCGGCGGAGTGGACCCGACGCGCTTAGCGCGTTGGGCGCGGAGGCAGGGGCGTGCTGACCAGCCATTCGGCTGTTGAAGAGCGCCTCTCTTGGTTACTTCTCTTTGCACGAGCAAAGAGAAGTAACTCGCTCCTGCGAAGCAGGAGTGAAAGCCTTGCTCTCAAGCTTACGCCTTGGCTTTGTGCGGGTGCTTTGGCCCTTGTCGTTTGTATTTGAAAAGCCCGAGCAACGGCTGAAGCAGGATCAAGAGCTTTCGCTCCCCTTCGGGGCGCGAGCCACCTTGACCAGCCATTCGGCTGTTGAAAAAGCTCTTCTTTGCTCGTGCAAAGAAACGTGGCCCAAAGAAACACGGGCCGGGCCGCGAGCCGATACGGCTACGCCGCTTCGGTCCCCTGTGCTCCTCGCGGGCCAGGGGGACGGCGCACAACTCGCTTCGCTCAGACACGTGCGCCTCTTCGCCCCCTGTCCCGCTGCGGTGCTCGGCTCGCTCTACGGCCACAGGAAGTCGAGAGCCAAAAGCAGCAACGGCAACGGCAACGACGGGATACCGACTTACTCCGTCACCCGCCGCAGATTCTCCCGCGCCTGCGCGTCATAGCGCCCGTGGAAGAAATCACTGAAGAAAATACGCGGCTGAGCCAGTACACCTTTCAGGAAACGCCGTCGGTTGAGGCGGAACAGGAATCCCGGAACCTTGCCCCGATACTCTTCGGCAATGCCACGGTCATACACGTCGAACACCGCCGGCGGTGCACCAAGAATGGCCATGTCGCTGTCCAGGAACAGCGCCGCATCCGAGTCCAGTTCGTCGGCGCGCAGGCGGCCATGGCGCGCGGTCAGTTCGATCAGCGCCGCCACCCGCTCCGCATCCACGCCGGCATCGGGCAGCCAGCGCGCGATCGCCTCGCGCGCCAGGGTCGCCGAACGCGCTTCGTTGTCGCCGCGCCCGGCTTCATAGATCGCGTCGTGGTACAGCATCGCCAGCGCCACCTCGCGTGGCTGCCGCCAGCCGGGACCGGCAGCCACATCGCGATGGTGGCGCAGCAACGCCTGCACATGGCCGACGTTGTGGTACGCGCGCGGCGGCTGCATATGCGCCGCTTCGATCTCGGCCAGTTGGCCCGGCGGCAGAGGCATCGGGATCAGGTCCATGCGGCCATTCTAGGCACCCCCGTGCCGCGGGAGCGAGACAGGTCGCGCCCGGACTTTGCGCCTGCAACCCATGCAGGGCTGCCCCGGCCGTTGTCGAAAGGCCAGCCTGCGACTCCGGCGCGACCTCGCACCGATCCTGCAGGATCAGGCACGCCTGCCCACAGGCCTCACCCCAACGACCAGCGTCCTTCCAGCTGGTAGCGGGTCTGCCCCAGATAACTGCGGATCAGCACGAACTCGCGCACCAGCCAGCGCATCGGCTGCACCGGCTGCAGCGGCATGCGCCGCTTGTCGTAGAGCAGGGTCAGGTGCGGGGTGAATGCCGGATCGGGGCGGCTGCCCATACCCTGCAGGCAGCGCGCCAGTTCCTGGTGCAGGCCGTGCAGCAGATCGGCGCCATGTCCGCTGCGCAGCACGAACGGGTGCTGGCGGCCACCGGCGAAACTGCCGACTTCGTCGAAGCACACCTCGAATTCCGGCATCCGCACCCGCGCCGCGGCCTGCTGCACCCTGGCCAGCAGGCTCGGCGGCAGGCCGGCGTAATCGCCCAGGTGGTGCAGGGTGACGTGCAGGCGCTCGCGCGCCAGCGGACGCCCGTCCAGGCCATGTTCGCCGCGCAGTCCCTCGGCCAGTTCGGCGATGCGCCAGGCCGTGGCCGGATCGGGCATCACCGCGAAGAACAGGCGTTCGGTGGGAATGTCGCTGCCCAGGCCCAGCGACAGCTGCGCCTCGGCGGAGGGAATGAACTTCGTCATGGTCGAATGGAAACGCCGGCCGGCGGGAGGACGCCGGCATGCGGCGGCCGGCCTCGTCTGGGGCGCGGATACTAGCAGACCCGGTCGCGTGCCGGGCCGCCTGTCGCCCCGGCGGCAGGACGCATGGCGAAAACACGGCCAGCCTTCCGCGACGCCCGCCGCGCAGGGGCCGCCGCGGGTCATCCGCATTTCTGCCAGCGGCCGGCCCGCATCGCCTGTGGATTCCGCGCCGGATGCGCCGGCTCGCCGGGACAGGCATACACTGGCGCAGCAGCAGCAATCCACGGGTGGTCGCCATGATCGGTTGGAACGCTTTCCTCCTGCTTGCCGCAGTCAACGTCGCGCCGCCGGCCACGCCGCCGACGCCCGAACAGGTCATGGCGATCCCTCCGGAACTGAAACAGCGGGTACGCGAGGAAATCGTCAATCCGACCAACTCGCTCGAGCAGCGCCTGCAACGGCTGGTCGACCTTGTTTTCCAGCCACGCAATCTGGACGCGAAAGTCGACCCGGATACGGCGCTGCAGTACGACACCGCGGCGACGTTGACCGTAGCCGAGGCCTGGACCCAGCACCGCGCCAACTGCCTGTCCTTCACCCTGCTCTTCGTCGCCTTGGCGCGCGAGGCCGGCATCGACGCCCGTGTCCAGGAAGTCGGACAGGTCGTCATGTGGTACCAGGAACAGGGCGTGGTCTACAACGCCGGACACGTCAATGTCGGACTGCGCATCAACGGCCGCCACGCCACGCTGGACCTTGACCAGAACGTACTGTACGACCGGCGTGGCCCCCGCCTGATCAGCGATCAGCGCGCCCTGGCCCACTTCTACAACAACCGAGGCGCCGAGCTCCTGGCTGCCCAGCAGATGGACGCGGCCCGCGAGCATTTCCGCATGGCGCTGGAGCAGGAAAAGCGCTTCGCACCGGTATGGAACAATCTGGGCGTTCTCGAGCGCCGCTCAGGCAATACCGCGGCAGCGGTCCACGCGTTCGACAATGCGCTGGCCCTCGACCCGGGCCTGCCTTCCGCGCTCTCCAATGCCAGTCTGCTCTACCAGCGGATCGGGGAAGGCGATCGCGCTGCAAGGCTGAATGCACAGCTGCAGCGCGTACGCGAACATGACCCCTTCTACCAGTTCATGCAGGGCGTGGAGGCGGAGCGACGCGCCGACTATCCCACTGCCATCCACTACTACCGGCATGCCATACGGCTATATGGCACCGCCCATCAATTCCATTTCGGCCTGGCGCGCGTTTACTCCCTCAGCGGCGACAACCGCCGCGCAGCGCACGAACTGGAGCAGGCCCGCACCCTCGGCAAAACCGACAGGCTTCGTGCGATCTACCAGGCCAAGCTCGATACGCTGCGCAAGCTGAACGCCGGCCATGCGGGACATTGAAAGCAGCAGGATTTCCGCCGTCCCTTGCCTGCTGCAACGCTTGGCCCGCCGCTGGCGGGCCATCCCGTCGAGGATCAGGCCTTGCGCAGGAAACAGGTTTTCAGCACCAGGCCCTTGATCTTGTCCGAGTTGCCTTCGATGTGCTCGGCGTCGTCCTCGACCAGGCGGATGTTGCGGATCACCGTGCCCTGCTTGAGCGGGATCGACGAGCCCTTGACCTTCAGGTCCTTGATGACGGTGACGGTGTCGCCGGCGACCAGCACGTTGCCGTTGCTGTCGCGCACCACCACGCCGGATTCGGCCGCTTCGCCCGGGGTCCATTCGTGGCCGCAGTCGGCGCAGATCCACAGCGCGCCGTCGGGATAGACGTTCTGCGACGAACACTGCGGGCAGGAAGAAACGGGCATGGCGGCTCCATACGATGACGTGGCAAGCCACCTATTGTAGCCGCCCGTCCCGGTTCACCGGGCGCGGGCGGCCGTGGGCGGCCCCCCCCCGCCCCCCGGGGGCACCCCCCCCCGGCCCCCCGGGCCGTTTTTGGG
>NZ_JASCOS010000037.1:0-30812 GCF_029959705.1 Stenotrophomonas sp. PS02297
CCCCCCGCCGGGGGGGGGGGGGCCGCGGGGGCGCCCGCGCCCGCCCGGGGGGGGGGCCCGCGTTTCCGGCCGGCGTCGCTGTCGTTCGTCCCCCCGATTCCCGTCTTCGTCGCATACCGCTTGTATGCGGCCACCCAGCGCCTATGCTCGGCGCCACTGTCCAGCGGGGGAAGATTCGATGATCGCCAGCCTGTGGTTCTGCCTCCGCATCCTGATTGCCTGGGTGCTGGCGCTGGTCGCGCTGGGCATCGTATGGGCGCATGTGTTCGGCGATCCGGGCACGGTGTTCGCGTTGCTGGTGATCGGCTCGCTGGTGATGGCCGCGGTCAATACCGCCAGCCACCTGCATCGGGTCAAGCTGGTGGCCGGCCGCCTGGACCACGACAGCCTGGCCAGCCGCCAGCGACGCCAGATCGAACTGCCGCTGGATGCCGGGCAGGCGTTCGCGCTGGTGGAGTCGGTGATCACCGGGTTGCCGCGGGTCACCGACGTGGAGAGCTCGCCCGGCAGCCTGCAGCTGCGCGCCAAGCTGGGCCGTGTCGACCCCTACAACATGAGCCCGCCATCGCGCTGGAATCCGCGTTCGTGGCTGACGGTCAAGCGCAACCAGGTGTCGGCGACGGTGACGCCGGGCCAGGGCACCAGCAGCGTGACCCTGCTGTTCGAGCCGGAGGCCGGCGCCTGGGTCGACCTGCTGATGGCCGACGAGGGCAGCAACCACGAGAACGCCGAAGCGGTCAGCCGCGCGCTGAGCCGGCGCGTGGCCGAGCAGCGCCGCGACGAGCGCGAATCGGCCGCGCGCACCGAGGCCGAGAAGGAACTGAGCGTGGCGCGGCTGAACCTGCTGCACGCGCAGGTCGAGCCGCATTTCCTCTACAACACGCTGGCCAACGCGCAGGTGCTGACCCGCACCGATCCCGAACGCGCCGACCGCATGCTCGGCCACCTGATCCAGTACCTGCGCAGTTCGCTGCCGGGCATCGACCAGTCGGTATCCACGCTGGGGCAGGAACTGGAGCGGGTACAGGCCTATCTGGAGATCCTGCGCATCCGCATGGGCGCCCGGCTGGCACTGCAGATCGACGTGCCCGAATCCCTGCACGATGTCGCGCTGCCGTCGATGGCGCTGCAGACCCTGGTCGAGAACGCGATCAAGCATGGGCTGGAACCCAAGCCCGGCGGCGGCACGATCTGGTTGCTGGCGCGCGAATCCGATGGCCTGGTCAACCTCACCGTGGCCGACGACGGGCAGGGCTTCGGCGGCACCAGCAGCGGTACCGGCATCGGCCTGAAGAACCTGCGCGAGCGCCTGCGCCTGACCTGCGGGCCGGAGGCGGCCTTCGCCCTGGTCTCCAACTTCCCCAGCGGCGCCGCCGCGACGCTGACGCTGCCGCGCGCGAACACCGTGCCGCCGGTCGTTCCGCGGCTGCCGGAGCTGCCCCATGCATCTTGATGCCCTGATCGCCGAGGACGAACCGCTGCTGCGCCAGGCGTTGGCCGCGCAGCTGCAGCGGCTGTGGCCGGAGCTGCGCATCGTCGCCGAGTGCGAGGACGGCGCCGCCGCGCTGGAAGCGCTGGAAACCTTGAAGCCGGACCTGGCCTTCCTCGACATCCGCATGCCTGGCGTCACCGGCATCGACGTGGCGCGGGCGCTGGAAACCCTCAGCCCGCAGACCCAGGTGGTGTTCATCACCGCCTACGACCAATACGCCATCGACGCCTTCGAGCGCGGCGCGGTCGACTACCTGCTCAAGCCGGTGGCCGACGAGCGCCTGCTGGCCACCCGCCAGCGCCTGCTCGCGCGGCTGCAGTCCGGCACACCGGACCGGCGCCTGCTGGACCAGCTGCTGGAACAGCTGGCGCGGCGGCCGGCCGGGAAGACCGACGCGCCGCCGCTGGCCTGGATCACCGCCAGCAACGGCCGCGAGACCCGGCTGGTGATGCTGGAGGAGGTGCTGTATTTCCGCGCCGACAGCAAATACACCGCGGTGGTCACCGCCGGCGAGGAACTGCTGCTGCGCAGCTCGCTGCGCGAACTGGCGCAGGCGCTTGACCCGCAGTGCTTCCGCCAGGTGCACCGCTCCACCATCGTCAACATGAAGGCGGTGGCGGCGGTGAGCCGCGACGACAGCGGGCGCGGCGTGCTGCGGCTGAAGGACCGCAGCGAGACGCTGGTGGTCAGCCAACCGTTCATGAGCCTGTTCCGCGGCATGTGACTCCCTGCCTGCGGCCGTACAAGGAGAAGTGCCATGCAGTACCTGACTTTCCTGCTCGGCAGCCTGCTGGCGATGCTGGGCTACCGCGAACCGCCGGGGCAGACGTCGATCGTGCGCGTCAGCGGCGAGGCGGCCGTGCTCAGCCGCACCACGGTGTCCGGCGACCATGCCCGCTTCCAGTGCCTGCAGAGCGAGAGCGGCAACTGCTTCTACCGGCTGTACCGGGAACACTGCCGGGACGAGGGTGCCGGCGAGCTGTGCCAGCGCCAGGCGCTGGACGATTTCAGCGTGGTGGTCGGCAGCGTGCGCGACGTACAGGGGCTGCCGGCCGGCTTCGGCCAGCAGGTGCAGGCCCGCAAAGCGCAACGCCGCGACTGAGCGCGGCGTTGCGGGAAGAGCTCTGGAGCGGAAAGCTCAGAACGCCGGCTGCAGGCGCAGCCCGTCGTCGCCGATGTGGTTGAGCTTGCCGACCAGTTCCGAGTGCTGCCGCATGCGGCCCAGTTCGCGCATGATGCGGATGTCCTCGTGGCGCAGCTCGCGCCGGGCGGCCACCGCCTGCTTGTAGTCCAGCACTTCCGGGTAGTGCCGGGCCATTTCCAGCGCATCGGCCACGGTCTCCACGCTGTCGGCGTCGGAACTGATGCGGGCGCGGCTGTTGAAGGCCTTCATCCAGCGCTCGAAGCCGGCGGTGTGGTCGAACATGTTGGCCATGAACCAGATCACGAACAGGATCGACACCCACGAGCCGAACACGATGACCACGCGGGTGAAGGTGATGTGGAAATCGTCGCGCCAAAGGTAATTGGTGATCAGCCCCAGGATCAGCAGCGAGGACGCCTGCCAGAGCACGATGGACGCCATCAGCCACTGGCACTTGGCCTTGGCCAGTATCGAGACCTCGTCGCGGATCTGCTCGTCGCTCAGGTTCTTCCAGTGCTCGACCTGCTTCTCGAACGGACTGCCGTACAGCTCATTGTCTTGCAGCAACAAACCCAAACCCTTGAACAACGCGATCATGTGGAGCTCCTTGCAGAAACTGGCTGGAACGAGCGACGGATGTGGCGTGGAACGATCTGGCGCTTCCAGTTCTAGCACTTTCATGCGGCGTGGCAATAGGGGCGATGCGAAAACCGGGCGGCCGGGCGAGGGCTGTCCTCCGCCGCCGCGCTGGTTTTTTGCGCCGCGTCATCACGCAAGCCCCGGAAAGCGAAATCTAAAACGCGGCCGCATGCTGCATCCGCACACGATGCAGGGATCTGACCCAAAGGACACGCGAGCGGCACGCGGCCGGAGCATCGCCGGCGCATGCGCGCGCAGGCGCCCCACCGTTCGGTAGAGCGGGGCAACGCCGCGCGGGAGCATCGCCGGGCAAACCCCGCCGGGCGCTGCCCGGCGCTACACACATCGTGGGGAGGCGTCAGAAGGCGCTGCGGAAATCGTGCAGCCTTGTAGAGCGGGGCAACGCCCCGCTGGAGCCTTGCCGATCAAGCCCCCGCCGGGCGCTACCCGACACCACGGAATGCGGTGCCCGGCGCTTAAAAGAAAACGGGCGCCGCAGCGCCCGTTTTCCATCCGCCGGCAGGCGGATCGTTACCAGACCTTGACCCGCTTGTCCGGGGCCAGGTAGAGCTTCTGCCCTTCCTTGACCTCGAAGGCCGGATACCACGCATCGAGGTTGCGCACGGTCAGGGTGCGGAACTGGCCAGGCGCGTGCACGTTGGTCAGCAGCGAATTGCGCAGGGCCTGCTCGCGCATCTTGCTGCGCCAGGCCTGGGCGAAGCCGAGGAAGAAGCGCTGGTCCGGGGTGAAGCCCTCCAGGTCCTGCGCCGGCTTGCCCTGCTGCGACATCAGGTAGGCATCGTGCGCGGTCGCCAGCCCGGCCACGTCGGCGATGTTCTCGCCCAGGGTCAGGCGGCCGTTGACGTGCACGCCGGGGAACGGCTCGTAGCTGCTGAACTGCGCGGCCAGCGCGTCGCCGGCGGCGTTGAACTGCTTCAGGTCCTGGGCCGTCCACCAGTTGTGCAGCTTGCCGGTCTCGTCGAACAGCGCGCCGGCGTTGTCGAAGCCGTGGCTGATCTCATGGCCGATCACCGCGCCGATGGCGCCGTAGTTGACCGCATCGTCGGCCGCGCCATCGAAGAACGGCGCCTGCAGGATCGCGGCCGGGAACACCAGGCGGTTTTCCAGCGGCACGTTCATCGCGTTGATGGTCTGCGGCAGCATCGCCCACTCGCTGTGGTCCACCGGCTGGCCGAGCTTGGCGACGTTGCGCCGGTACTCGAACAGCGAAGCGCGCTGCGCGTTGCCCAGCGCGTCGTCGCGCTTCACTTCCAGTGCGCCGTAATCGCGCCACTTGCCCGGATAGCCCATGTCGACCTTGAGCCCGGCGACCTTGGCCTTGGCGTGCGCCTTGGTCTCCGGCGACATCCATTCCAGCGCGTCGATGCGCTTGGCGAAGGCGGCGATGATGTTCTTCGCCATCTCGTCGGCGCGGGCCTTGGTGGTGGCGTCGAAGTGGCGCTCGACGTAGATCTTGCCGACCGCCTCGCCGATGGCGTTGTTGGTCTCGCCGACGGCGCGCTTCCAGCGCTCGCTCTGCTGCGGGGTGCCGCTCATCGCGGTGCCGTGGAAGGCGAAATGCGCGTCGGCGAAGGCCTTGGGCAGGTAGGGCGCGGCTTCGTCCAGCGCGTGGAAGGCGAGATAGTCCTTCCAGACCTCCAGCGGCTCGCTGGCGACCAGCCTGGACAGCCCGGTCACTGCCTTCGGCTGCCAGACGATGAAGTCCTGCTGCGCCGACAGGCCGGCCGCATCGAGGAACGCGGCCCAGTCCATGCCCGGCGCCCGCGCAGCGAGATCGGCCTGCTTCCAGGCGTTGGCGCCCTTCTCGACGTCGTTGGTTTCTTCCTGGGTGGCGTGGGCGCGGGCGATCTTGGTCTCCAGCGCGACGATGCGCGCGGCCTTGCCCGCGGCGTCGGCGTCGCCGGACAGCTCCAGCAGCCGGGCGACATGGCCTTCATAGGCCTTGCGCAGTTCGGCCATGCGCCCGCCTTCCAGGTAGAAGTCGCGGTCCGGCATGCCCAGGCCGCCCTGCACCAGGTAGGGCACGTTGCGGTCCGGCTGCAGCAGGTCCACCGATACCCACACGCCGAACAGGTGCGGCGTGTAGAAGTTGGTGGCGTTGAGCAGGTCCACGTCGGCGCGCAGGCTGGCGCCCAGCGCACGGGCAAGCGCCTGCCGGTCGGCGATGCCGGCGATGGCCTGCAGCTGCGGCTGCACCGGTGCCGCACCGCGCGCCTCGATGCCGGCCTCGTCCATGAACGCGGCGTAGTAGTCGCCGATCTTGCGCGCCTCGCCGTCGCCGGCCTTGCCGGCTTCCTCCATGATCGCGCGGGTATCGGCCAGGGTCTTCTCGTGGATCACGTTGAAGCTGCCGAAACTGGAACGGTCGGCCGGGATCTCGGTGCGCTGCACCCACTGGCCGTTGGCGAAGTCGAAGAAGTTGTCGCCGGCGGCCACGCTGCGGTCCATGCCGGAGACGTCGAAGCCGAAGCTGCCCAGCTGCGCCTTGGCGGCGGTTGCGGCGGGGGGCGTGGAGGTGGCGTTGTTTTCGGCGGGAACCTTGTCGCCGCCGCAGCCGCTCAGCGACAGCGCGGCACCAAGGGCGAGTGCAAGGATCGAACGTTGCAGGGCCATGGCGGCTCCGGAAATCTGGGATGGAACCGGCAGTCTAGTCCTGTGCACAGGGGCGCGCGCTCCCGATTCCGGCACTTGTTCCCGCGCCAGGGATATGCGGCGATGGAACCTGGGCTGCGCGCAAGTCTTCCCGTCGGGGGCGTTTGTACTGCATGCTGTGAAGCGGACATCGATGGCGGCTCCCGGGGAAGGCGGGAACCGCGTTGCGCATGTGCCGTCCTGCGCGAGCCCGGCAGGCGGCTGCGGCCCATGGTTTCCGATGGCACGGCGGACGACGACGAACGAGACCATGCATGCAGACCGAATGCTGACGCAGGGAAGGTGCCGATGCACCGGGACATGAGCCAACCGCTGCGCCAGGTCGCCGCTTTCGGGATCGTGATCGCGCTGCTGCTGGCTGCGACGCTGGTGATCATGCTGTGGAACGATCGCGGCAGCCGCCTGCAGGCGGCGCAGCGCCAGAGCATGGCGCTGGCGACCGGCAGCGACCGGCTGCTGCGGGCGGAACTGACCACGATGGAACGCGCGCTGCGCGGCGCCGCCCGCGACGGACGCGAGTATTACCGGCAGGTGCCGGAGCGGGCGCCGGCATTGCTGGAGGCCAGCATCCGCGGCACGCTCGAACGCAATACCGACCTGGCCGCGATCACCCTGGTCGATGACGCCGGCATGCCGGTGACCGAGGGCGCTGGCGATCCGACGCTTGCGCGATGGGCGGTGCCGGCGAACCGGGTGCTGGCCGGCGAGTTGTACGTCGGCGGAATGGAAACGCTCCCCGGCGGCGGCCGGGTAGCGTTGACCGCGGTGCCGGTGCAGCCCGGCCAATGGCTGCTGGCGCGCGTGCGCCTGGGGGTATTCCAGCGCGTGGTCAGCGGCTTGGATACCGGCCGCAGCGGCGTGGTATCGATCAGCAGCCGCCACGGCGAACTGCTGGCGCACAGCCTGGACCCGTCGGCGGTGGAGCGGCGGCTGCCGCGACCGATGCACCGGCCGCAGGTGTCGGACCAGGTGCAGGCGCTGGGCGTGGCGGACAGCCCGATGGATGGCGTGCGCCGGGTGGTCGCGGTGAGCGCGCCGCGCGACTATCCGCTGGTGCTGTTCGCGGGCCTGTCCTATGACGAGGTCATGGCGCCGTGGCGTACCTACTTCTATGTCGCCACCGGCATCTACCTGCTGTATCTGTGCGGGTTCGTCTACCTATACGGCAGCATGCGCCGCGGCGCGCTGCGCCAGGCGCGGCTGGCCGAGGAGCTGCGCACGGGCGCGGCGGAGCTGGCGCTGGCCCACCAGGTCGGCAAGGTGGGTACGTGGTCGATCGACAGGAAGGGCGGAACCCTGCGCTGGTCGGCGCTGACCCGGCGGATGTTCGCGCTGCCGGCGCGGCAGGCCCGCCTGGAGGACTTCTATGCGCATGTGCACGAGGAAGACCGCCCCTGGCTGCGCCAGCAGGACCGAGCGGGTGCGCAACGAAGCGCGCGTGCAGCGCGCCGAGCACCAGTTCCGTCTCGTGTTCGACCGCAATCCGGCGCCGTTCTGGATCTTCGACCTGGCCACGCTGCAGTTCCTGGAGGTGAACCAGGCCGCGATCGACCAGTACGGCTACAGTCGCGAGGAATTCCTCGCCATGACCATCCTGGACATACGCCCGGAAGATGGATGGGAGGAAATCCAGCGCACGCTGGAAGAGTCCAGGGACGGCGGTCCGCCCGTGCCGCGGGTACGCATGCACCGGCGCCGCGACGGCGGCCTGTTCGAGGTGCTGGGACATCTGGCGCGGCTGGAATTCGATGGTCGCCCGGCCTGCCTGGTACTCGCCGAGGACGTCAGCCAGCGGCTGGCCTACGAGCGCGACCTGGCCTGGCGCGCCAGCCATCATCCCGGCACCGGCCTGTTGACGATCGAAGCGCTGGCCGAACGGCTGGACGCCGGCGCGGCCGGCTACACCATCATCCACGCGCAGCTGCGCGGGCTGCAGATGGTCGCCGACACGCTGGGCCGCGAGGCCGGCGACGAGGTCCTGCAGGCGATGGTCGCCCGGCTCGCCACGCTGGGCGCGCGCTATGGCCTGCTGGCCTACCAGCCGGCGGAGGATTTCGTGCTGGCGGTCGCCAGCGGACACGATCCGCAGCGGGCGCTTGAGGCGCTGCGCGACGCGGTGTCCGAACCGGTGCGCGGCCGCGATTCGTTCCACCAGCTGGAACCGCGCATCGGCGTGGCGGACAGCCCGGGCGACGGCGCGAGCGCCGACCTGGTGCTGGGCTGCGCGGCGCAGGCGGCCCACGCCGCCCGCGAGAACGGCGTGGTGGTGCTGCGTTTCGACCACGCGCTGGCGCAGCGTCACGCCGACCGGCTGCAGCTGGCCGGGCGCATCCACCTGGCCATCGAACGCGACGAATTCGAGCTGTATTTCCAGCCGATCCGCCATGCCGCCGACGGTTCGCCGGCCGCGCTGGAAGCGCTGCTGCGCTGGCCGCAGCCCGACGGCAGCTTCATCCCGCCGTCGGACTTCATCCAGCTGTGCGAGGACACCGGCCAGATCATCGCGCTCGGCCGCTGGGTGATCCGCGCCGCCGCCCATGCCGGCCGCGTGCTGGCCGACAACGGCTGGGCCGGCCTGCCGATCGCGGTCAACGTCTCGGCGGTGCAGTTGTTCAACAGCGACCTGGTCGGCGAGTTCACCCGCGCCGTCGAGGCGCTGGGGTTGCCGCCCGGCGCGCTGCAGATGGAACTGACCGAGAGCAGCCTGATGCGCAACCCGGCGCAGGCGATGCAGGTGCTGGAGAGCCTGAGCGCCAGCGGCATCGCGGTGGCGCTGGACGACTTCGGTACCGGTTTCTCCAGCATGTCCTACCTGCAGCACCTGGCGCTGGACTCGCTGAAGATCGACCGCGCCTTCGTCGCCGACGTCGAGCGCAACCCGCGCAACGCCGCGATCTGCCGCGCGCTGCTGTCGCTGGGCCACAGCATGGGGCTGGTGGTGATCGGCGAGGGCGTGGAAACCGAAGGCCAGCTCGACTGGCTGGTCGCGCACGGCTGCGACCACGTGCAGGGCTATCTTCTGGGCCGGCCGATGCCGTTGCGCGAGCTGCTGGCGCTGCTGGCCCTGGCGCGCGACTCAGGGTGAGGACGGGGCGGTGGCGTCCGCGCCGAGTTGCCCGACCAGATAATCGATGAAGCTGCGCACTTTCGGCGCCAGGTGGCTGCGGCTGGCATAGACCGCATGGATGCCGACCGGCGGCAGGCGCCAGTCCGGCAGCACCGTCACCAGCCGGCCATCGGCCAGCGCCGGGCCGACGATGAAATCGGGCTGGGCGATGATGCCCATGCCGGCGATGGCGGCCTCGCGCAGCACCTCGCCGTTGTTGGCGCGCATGCGCGCCCTGACCGGCACGCTCACCTCGCCCTGCGGACCCTGTAGTTGCCAGCTGTCGCCGCCGGCCCAGTAGCTATAGGCGAGGCAGGCGTGGTGCGCCAGATCGTCCGGCTGCGCCGGCGTGCCATGGCGCGCCAGATAGGCCGGTGCGGCGCACAGCACGATCGCGGCCTCGGCCAGGCGGCGTGCGATCAGCGAAGGCGCCGGCTGGCGGGTGATGCGGATGGCCAGGTCGAAGCCTTCCTCGACCATGTCCACCTGGCGGTCGGAGAGCGACAGATCCAGTTCGACGTCCGGGTGGCGTTCGGCATAGCCGGGCAGCAGCGGCGCCAGCCGGGCGATGCCATAGCTGACCGGCGCGTTGATCCGCAGCCGGCCCGAGGGCTGCAGCGCCTGTGCGCCCACCGAGGCCTCCAGCGCGTCGAACTCGGCCAGCAGCTGCACGCAGCGCTGGTAGTAGGCGGCGCCGATGCTGGTCGGGCTGACCCGCCGCGTGGTGCGGTTGAGCAGGCGTGCGGACAGGCGCTTTTCCAGCGCGGCGATCTGCCGGGTGACCGCGGCGGTGGACAGGTCCAGTGCCTCGGCGGCGGCGCTGAAGCCGTTGCGCTCGACCACCGCGACGAACACCCGCATGGCATCGATGGTGTCCATTGTTTCCGATCCCGCAATAAAACGTTGAGGCCGAGGTTATTTGTTGCCCCGCGCCGCGGCAATAACCTGAGCGGCGTCGATCCTTCCGCGTGGAGACTGCCATGCAATCCCTTCCGTCCCTGTATATCTCCCATGGCTCGCCGATGACCGCGCTGGAACCGGGCCCGGTCGGGCCGCGCCTGGCCGAGCTGGCCGCGGCGCTGCCGCGGCCGCGCGCCATCGTGATGGCCTCGGCGCACTGGCTGGGCCGCGCGCCGATGGTGTCGGCGCCGGCGCGGCCTGAAACCATCCACGATTTCGGTGGCTTCCCCGACGCGCTGTACCAGTTGCAGTACCCGGCCCCGGGTGCGCCGGAGCTGGCGCAGGACGTGGCGGCGCGGCTGGCCGCGGCCGGCCTGGCGCCGGTGATCGACCCGCGGCGCGGGCTCGACCACGGCGCCTGGGTGCCGCTGCGCTTCCTCTACCCGCAGGCCGACATCCCGGTGCTGCAACTGTCGATCCAGCCGTCGCTGGGGCCGGCGCACCAGCTGGCGATGGGCCGTGCGCTGGCGCCGCTGCGCGATGAAGGCGTGCTGCTGGTCGGCTCGGGTAGCATCACCCACAACCTGCACGACTGGCGCAGCTACCCGCAGGGCGGGGAGGCGCCGTATGTGCGCCCCTTCATCCAGTGGGTGGAGCAGAAGCTGCGCGCCGACGACGTGCCGGCGCTGCTCGATTACCGCCGGCAGGCGCCGTTCGCCGCACAGGCGCATCCCACCGACGAGCACCTGCTGCCGCTGTATTTCGCGATGGGGGCGGCCGGTTCGGACCGGCTCGGCGCGCAGCGCATCGATGCCGGCATCGACATGGGCTTCCTGGCGATGGACATCTACCGCTTCGACGGCGCGCCCTGAAAGATCGCACGCCTCATGCCGGCCGCGCGCCGCGCCGGGCCGACGGACGCCGGGTAGGGCGGCAGGGAGGCGCGCGTCGGCACTGCCGGTGGGCGTGCCGTCCGCAGGCGGGCCGGCGCCATCGCCCGCGGCCTGCGCGTTCCTGTCGAAACGCGTGCTGCCGTCATCGGCGACCGTGCGGGGCTGTGGTAGTTTTTCCACGTTGGTTCAACCGTCGCCGCCAGTGTGGTGACTTCGTGGAGAGGCATGCACACGATCGAAGTCGTTCTGGCGATGCTGGTGGCGGTAGTCGCCAGCGGCTACCTGGTGAGGATCCTGCCCTTCTCCCTGCCGCTGCCGCTGGTGCAGATCGGCCTGGGCGCGTTGATTTCCGGCGTGTTCAAGCGCGGCCATGCGCTGGAACCGGACATGTTCTTCCTGCTGTTCCTGCCCCCGCTGCTGTTCCTTGACGGCTGGCGCATCCCCAAGCAGGGCCTGTTCCGCGACAAGGGCGCGATCCTGGAACTGGCGTTCGGCCTGGTGGTGTTCACCGTGGTCGGCGCCGGCCTGCTGATCCATTGGCTGATCCCGGCCATGCCGCTGGCGGTAGCGTTCGCGCTGGCGGCGATCATCTCGCCCACCGACCCGGTGGCGGTGGGCGCCATCGCCTCGCGCGTACCGATTCCCAAGCGACTGATGCACATCCTGGAAGGCGAGTCGCTGCTCAACGATGCGTCCGGCCTGGTCTGCTTCCGCTTCGCGGTGGCGGCGGTGATGACCGGCAGTTTCTCGCTGGCGCAGGCCTCGCTGACCTTCCTGTGGGTGGCTTTCGCCGGCCAGGCCATCGGCGTGGCGGTGACCCTGGGCGTGTCTACCTTCCAGCGCTGGCTGTGGCGCAGCTTCGGCGAGGAGCCGGGCGCGGCGCTGCTGGTCAACCTGCTGATCCCCTTCGCCGCCTACCTGCTGGCCGAAGAATTCAATGCCTCGGGCATCCTCGCCGCGGTCGCCGCCGGCATCACCATGAGCTATGTCGAGCTGACCGGCCGCATCAGCGGCAGCATGCGCGTGCAGCGCGCGGCGGTGTGGAACACGGTGCAGTTCAGCTTCAACGGCATCATGTTCGTGCTGCTGGGCGAGCAGCTGCCGGGCATCGCCCAGCGCGCGGCGGACACGATCTCGGTAACCGGCCACAGCGAATGGTGGTGGCTGGCGATCTACGTGCTGGCGATCAACGCGATGCTGGTGGTGCTGCGCCTGGCGTGGGTGTGGCTGTCGCTGCGCTGGAACCTGCTGCGCGCGCGCTGGCGCGGCGAGGAGCGTGCCAGCCAGACTTCGTGGCGGGTGGTGCTGGCGATGTCGGTGGCCGGCGTGCGCGGCGCCATCACCCTGGCCGGCGTGCTGACCCTGCCACTGATGGTGCCCGGCGGCGAGCCGTTCCCGGCGCGCGACCTGGTGATCTTCCTGGCCGCCTCGGTGATCCTGGTGTCGCTGCTCGGCGCCAGCCTGCTGCTGCCGCGGCTGCTGCGCGGGCTGGAACTGCCCAAGGACGACGACAGCCGGCGGGTGGAGGACCTGGCCCGCAAACTGTCCTCCAAGGCCGCGCTGGCGGCGGTGGAGAAGACGCGCCAGCAGCTGGTGGATGGCCAGACCACCACCAACGTGCAGCTCTACAACGATGCCGCGGCGCGGGTCAGCCTGCTGTACCAGCGCAACCTGGAGAAGGGCCAGGGGCCGGACGAGGATCCGGAGAAGGTGCGGCGCATGGAGCAGGCCTACCGCAGCCTGCGCTCGGCCGGGCTCACCGCCGAGCGCGAGGAACTGTTCCGCCTGACCCGGCACGGGCAGATCCCCGACGAGGTCGCGCGCAAGCTGATCCGCAACCTGGACCTGCTGGAAAGCCGCCAGCGGGATTGAGCCGCCGCCACGGCGATGGCGCCCACCCGGGGCGCCGCCGGCCTTACTTGTTCAGTTCGAGGAAATACGGCTCGACCGAGCCGTTGATCTTCAGCGTCATCGGGTTGCCGCGGCGGTCGCGGGCCTTGCCGGCCTGGACGCGGATCCAGCCTTCGCCGACCGAGTACTCCTCCACGTCATCGCGCTCGATGCCGTTGAAGCGCACGCCGACGCCGCGTTCGAGAGCGGCCGGGTCGTGGAACGGGCTGCCGGGGTTGACCGCCAGGCGGTCGGGAGGGGTATCGCTCATGTCGAGTGTTCGTTGACGGCCACCGTGGCCGGCTTCAGGGACGCAAGGATAACCGCTGCGGCTTCCGCTGCCGCGTGCGCGGCGGCAGAATGCGCGCCATCAAGCCGCGGAGAAGCCCCATGCCCGACAACAGCGCCGATTACGAGGATTCCGACGAACTGCTGCCGACCTTCGATGAAGACGACCATCCGGCGCGGGTGTGGAACCTGCTGTGGCTGATCAATCCCGGCGACGAGGAGGCGGCGCTGCAGCAGTTCGATGCCTGGCGCGAAGCGCGCGCCGGCGCCGAGGACGAGGCCGGCGACGAGCAGTGGCTGTGGGACCTGAAGGACGCCATCGACTGGCGCGCGGGCTTCCATGTGGACTGGAAGGACGTCGACTCGTTCGTTGCCGCGCTCGACGAGCTGGCCGCGCGCTGGAACCTGGGCATCGACTGGGGCGGCGACCTGGACGACGAGGACTTCGCGCAGGACATCGACGTGCCCATGCTGATGGCGACCGCGCACGACCGCCTGCGCGAACACGGCTACACGGTGTGGAACTGGAACACCGGCGGCGACGGCTACGCCGGTTGGATCGCGCTGAGCCGCGACGACGAGGCGATGCTGGCGCTGTGCTCGCTGCTGGGCGTGGAAGTGCGGCCGGGCAGCGATCCGTTCTGATCCTGCTGCAGGAGCCCGCGCGGGTAGGCTCCTACAGGGCCTGGTACTGCGATCGCGCGTTGGCGATCACCCGCCGCACCAGTTCGCGGTCGTCATGCCGCGAGATGGCGCGCGCGCCCAGGGCGATGGCGGTCTCGCGCAGCGGCGCCGGCACGTCGTAATGCGCGCCGCTGGGACGGTTCTGGAAGGCCCGCCGCGGAATCCCGAGCTGCTGCGCCATGGCGTGCAGCTCGGGCAGGGTGTCGGCCATCAGATGCGCCCAGCGCTCGCCGCGCCAGGGATGTACCGCATCGTCGATATAGACCGTCACCGCGGCGGCGCAGGTCAGGCCTGCGGCTTGTCGCCAGCGTCGGCGTCGGCCGCCGCTTCGGTGTCGCCGGTTTCATCGGCGGCATCGCCGCCGTCGGCCACGGCCGCGGCTTCCTCGCCCTCGACGCCTTCGAATTCGGCGACCAGGCTGGCCAGGTAGTCGTCGGCGCTCTTGCCCTCGGCCGCGGCGGTGGCATCGATGAGCTGCTGCAGCTGCTCCGAATACTCCAGGGCGACCTTGCGGCCTTCCTTCTCCTGCACGTTGGCCAGGTGCTTGAGCATGGCCAGCATCGGCACCGGATTGTCGGCGTTGCCCATGGTCTGGCCGCCGATGGACAGCAGCCACTGCCGGCCCTGCAGGCCGATGGCGGCCACGACCTGGCCTTCCTCGTTCACCAGCACGGCATGGTTCTGGACCTGCTGCTGCGCATCCAGGCGCAGGAACGGGCGGCGGGGCTGCTGCTTCTTGCGCTGGTCGCGCTTGGCTTTGGACTGCTTGGACATGAGGGTTCGACGAAGGGAAACGGCCGCCATTGTAGGCGGCCGCTCCCGTCGTTGCCGAACCGGTGCCGCGGCGCGGCCTTCAGTGGGTGCCGGCTCCGGGCGCCATGGCCGCCTCGTCGCCGACGGCGGTGGGCGGAGCGGCGACAGGGACGGGGACGGGGACGGGCAGCGCGGCGATGGCCGACAGGGCGGCTGCCTCGGCCTCCTTGGTCATCACCACGATGCTGATGCGGCGGTTGATCGGGTTCTGCGGATCGGTCTTGTCGAACAGCACCGAGGAGGACAGCCCGATCACCCGCGCCACCTTGTCCTCGTCCATGCCGCCTTCCAGCAGGGCGCGGCGCGCGGCGTTGGCGCGGTCCGCGCTCAGCTCCCAGTTGCTGTAGCCCAGCTGCGTGGAATAGGCGGTGATGTCGGTATGGCCGCCGATGCTGATGCGGTTGGGCACCTGGTTGATGAAGCGCGACAGCTCGCGCAGGATTTCCCGGGTGTACGGCATCAGCTTGGCGCTGCCCATGTCGAACATCGGCCGGTTCTGCTTGTCCACGATCTGGATGCGCAGCCCTTCGGGGGTGATGTCCAGCAGCAGCTGGTCCTTGAACGGCTCCAGCGCCTGGCTCTTGTCGATGGCCTGCTCCAGCTCCTGCTTCAGCGCCTCGAGCTGCTTCTTCTCGCGTTCGCGCTCGTCCACCGGCGTGGGGATGGACTCGCGCTGGTTCTGGAAGGGGTCGTTGCTGTTGCCGCGGGAGACGTCGGTGGCGCCGCCGAGCTTGATCATCGAGGTGCTGGCGCCGCCGGGACCGGCCATGCCGGGGGCCGGGGTGCTGCTGGTGCCGCTGAGCGGGCTGGGATTGCGGAAATACTCGGAAATGGCCGCGCGATCGGGCTTGCTGGTGGTGGCCAGCAGCCACATCACCAGGAAGAAGGCCATCATCGCGGTGACGAAGTCGGCATAGGCCACCTTCCACGAGCCGCCATGGTGGCCGCCGCCCTGGATCTTCTTCACCCGACGCACGATCACCGTGGGCTTGGCATCGGTGCTGGCCATGGCTTATTTGACCGACTTCAGGTGCTGTTCGAACTCGGTGAAGCCGGGGCGCAGCGCCGACGGCACGGTCTTGCGCGCGAACTCCAGGGCGATCTTCGGGTTGTAGCCGCGCAGGCAGGCCAGCAGGGCCGTCTTGACCGACTCGTAGATGCGCGAGTCCTGTTCGGCGCGGGCTTCCACCGCGGCCGCGATCGGGCCGATGAAGCCATAGCCGAGCAGGATGCCGAGGAAGGTGCCGACCAGCGCGCCGGCGACATGTGCGCCGACTTCCTTGATGTCGCCGCCGATCGAGCCCATGGTGATGACGATGCCCAGCACCGCGGCGACGATGCCGAAACCGGGCAGTCCGTCGGCGACCTTGGCCAGCACATGCGCCGGTTCCATCGCCTCGTGGTGGTGCTTTTCCAGCTCCAGTTCCAGCAGCGGTTCCAGCTCGTGCGGCTCGATGTTGGAGCCGATCATCAGGCGCAGGCAGTCGGTGATGAAGTCGACCAGGTGGTGGTCGGCCTGGATCTTCGGGTAGTTGGCGAAGAGGGGGCTTTCGACGGGGTTCTCGACGTGCTCCTCGAGCGACATGAAGCCTTCGCGGCGCGCCTTGTTGAGCAGTTCGTACAGCAGGCTGAGCACATCCAGGTAGTCCTGCTGCTTGTAGCGGGGCCCCTTGAACACGCCGACCACGGCCTGGAGAGTCTTTTTCACCGTCTTGGCCGGGGTGCCGACCAGGAAGGCGCCCAGCGCCGCGCCGCCGATGATCACCAGTTCGAAGGGCTGCCACAGCGCGCCGATTTTTCCGTGCGCGCCCACATAGCCGCCAAGCACGCTGAGGATGACGACAAGCAGGCCGACGATGATGAGCATGGGGCGCGGGACACGGAAGGGGATATCCCGTTGTCGGCCGCGCCGGCCGGAACTGAAGCGGAAAAATGTGAACTCAGTCGGAGGCCGTCGATTCGGCGCCTCCGCGCCGCAGCGGATCCGGCCAGGCGCTGCCGCGGCCGACGAAGGACAGCGAAACCGAGTTGAGGCAATGCCTTTCGAATGTCGGCGGCGGCCCGTCCGGGAACACGTGGCCGAGGTGGCTGCCGCAGCGGGCGCAGACGATTTCCGTGCGCACCATCCCGTGGCTGGCATCGCGGATGCGGGCCACATGCGCCGGGTCGAACGGGGCGAAGAAGCTCGGCCAGCCGGTGCCGGAGTCGAACTTGGTGCTGGAGCGGAACAGCGGCAGGCCGCAGAGCCGGCAGCAATAGGTGCCTTCGCGCTTGTTGTCCAGGAACACGCCGCAGAACGGGGCCTCGGTACCGTGGTGGAGCAGGACGCGCCGTTCGTCGTCGTCCAGGCCGGCGACCAGGGCGTCGCGCTGGGCGGCATCGGGGGGCGTCAGGTCGAAAGCGGTCATGGGGGCGCCTCCGTGGGGGTGGACCGCCATGGTAGGCGCCGGCCGGCACGGCTCCAACCGGCGCGTTTACCGCGCCGGCAGCGCCGGTGGTGCATGATCGCCATACATGGACCTGTGGGAGTGCCCGATGAAACGGATTCCTCTACTGCTGCTTGCGATGCTGGCAACCACCCCGGCCTTGGCCCAGCTCAAGCCCTTGCCACCGCCTACCGAGACCCGGCCGGTGAGCCTGCCGCCGCCCTCGAAGCCGGCCAGCGAGGCCTCCGGCCAGGCTGCCGACAACGAGCGCCTGCGCGAACGGCTGGAGCGCCCGGCGCCGGCTGGCAAACCGGCGGCCAGGCCTGCCGCGAAGCCGCAACCGGCCGCGCAGGTGCCGGTGTACGACCACGACGGGCGGCGGCTCAACGGCATGCGCCCGGCCGGGCCTGGCCGGGTGATGGACACCCGCACCGGCCGTTACCACGACACCGTGCCCAGTGGCGACGGCGTGCGCATCGTGCGCTGAGCGCAGGCGGCTTAACCGCGGGCAACGCGGCCCGCGCAGTCACCGAGGTCACGGCCTGGATCACGGTGCCTTGGCGCGTGCTTAACCGGTCCCGGGCGCACTGTGCGCGTGCGCAGTCGATGCGCGTCCACATGCCGTACCGGAGTATCGAAATGTCCAACATGCACCACAACCAGCCGAACCAGGGACATGCCCCGCAGCGCAATGCCGGCCAGCCGGCGCAGCAGGAACCGCAGCGGCCGTCGAAGATGGCCAGCGGCAGCGAAGCCGCCGCAAAGCCGGACAAGCAGGCGCACAAGGCGCCGGAGCGGGACCGCCGCTGACAGCGTGGCGGGCATTGTCCGATGAGGAAGCGGCGGGCTTGTCCCGCCGCTTTGCCGTCAGGCGGCGATCAATCGGCGATGGGCAGGCTGAGCGTCTCCTTCACTTCCTCCATCACGATGTAGCTCTTGGACTCGCGCACATGCGGCAGGCTGAGCAGGGTGCTGCCGAGCAGCTTGCGGTAGGAGGCCATCTCGTTGATGCGCGCCTTGAGCAGGTAATCGAAGTCGCCCGAGACCAGGTGGCACTCCAGCACGTTGGGCAGCTTGAGCGCGGCACGGCGGAATTCCTCGAAGATGTCGCCGGACTTGTAGGCCAGCGAGATCTCCACGAACACCAGCAACCCGGCCTTCACGTACTGCGGGTCCAGCCGCGCGTAATAACCGGTGATCACGCCTTCGCGTTCGAGCCGGCGCACGCGTTCGGTGCAGGGCGTGGTGGACAGCCCCACGCGCTCGCCCAGTTCGGTGAAGGAGATGCGGCCTTCGGCCTGCAGGATGCGCAGGATCCGGCGGTCGATCTTGTCCAGTTCGCGGCTGCGGGTGGCCATGGCGCTCTGTTTTGCGTGAAGGAAACGGGAAATTACCCTGTTTTATCCTTCAATACGGGAAAAAACACTGGTATCTGCTGAATATACTGCGCGGTTCATGGTCCCTGCCCGATCCGGTGCAGGGAATTGATAGGGTTGATGCCTGTCCGCCGCTCCCGCCGCGTGGTCGCCGGGGCGTGCGCAGGGTCCCAGGAGCGAGCGATGCGGGTTCTGATACTCGGCAGTGGTGTGATCGGCACGACCAGTGCCTGGTACCTGCGACAGGCGGGGCATGAGGTGACGGTAGTGGACCGGCAGCCGGCTCCCGCGCTGGAGACCAGTTTCGCCAACGCCGGCCAGCTCTCCTTCGGCTATACCTCGCCGTGGGCCGCGCCGGGCGTGCCGCTCAAGGCGATCAAGTGGCTGTTCCAGGAGCATGCGCCGCTGGCGATCCGCCCCACCGCCGACATGGCCCAGTACTGCTGGTTGTGGCAGATGCTGCGCAACTGCACCGCCGGCCGCTACGCGGTCAACAAGGCGCGCATGGTGCGCATGTCCGACTACAGCCGCGACTGCATCAACGAACTGCGCGCGGCCACCGGCATCGACTATGAAGGCCGCCAGCTGGGTACCACCCAGCTGTTCCGCACCCAGCAGCAGCTGGACGCCGCCGCCCAGGACATCGAAGTGCTGCGCCAGTACGGCGTGCCGTACGAGGTGCTGGATCGCCAGGGCATCGTGCGCGTGGAGCCGGCGCTGGCCGGCAAGGCCGATACCCTGGTCGGCGCGTTGCGCCTGCCCGAGGACCAGACCGGCGACTGCCAGCTGTTCACCCGCAGGCTGGCCGCGCTGGCCGCCGCGGCTGGCGTCGAGTTCCGTTTCGACCAGGACGTGGCCGGGCTGGAGCGCGCCGGCGACCGCATCACCGGCGCGCGCATCGGCGGCAGGCTCGAGACCGCCGACCAGTACGTGGTCGCGCTGGGCAGCTACTCGCCGCAGCTGCTGGCGCCGCTGGGCATGCGCCTGCCGGTCTACCCGCTCAAGGGCTATTCGCTGACCCTGCCGATCACCGACGCGGCGATGGCGCCGACCTCGACCATCCTGGACGAGAGCTACAAGGTGGCGGTGACCCGCTTCGAGGACCGCATCCGCGTCGGCGGCATGGCCGAGGTGGCCGGGTTCGACCTGTCGCTGGATCCGCGCCGCCGCGCCACCCTGGAAAAGGTGGTCAACGACCTCTACCCGCAGGGCGGCGACCTGTCCCGCGCCGAGTTCTGGACCGGCCTGCGCCCGGCCACGCCGGACGGCACCCCGGTCGTCGGCGCCACGCCGTACAGCAACCTCTTCCTCAATACCGGCCACGGCACCCTCGGCTGGACCATGGCCGCCGGCTCCGGCCGCTACCTGGCCGACCTGATGGCCGGGCGCAAGCCGCAGATCAGCACCGAAGGCATGGACATTTTCCGCTACGGCGGACGGGGAGCGGCCTGATGCGCCCGGCACAGGCCCTGATCGACCTGGAGGCGCTGCGCGGCAACTACCGGCTGGCGCGCCAGCTGGGCGGCGGCAAGGCGCTGGCGGTGATCAAGGCCGACGCCTATGGTCACGGCGCGGTCGCCTGCGCGCGCGCGCTGGAGGCCGAGGCCGACGGTTTCGGCGTGGCCTGCATCGAGGAAGCGCTGGAGCTGCGCCAGGCCGGCATCACCCGGCCGGTGCTGCTGCTGGAAGGCTTCTTCGACGCCGCCGAACTGCCGCTGATCGTCGAGCACGACCTGTGGACCGCGGTGGCTTCGCCGTGGCAGGTCGAGGCGGTGGCCGCGTTCCGCACCGATGCGGTGCTGCAGGTCTGGCTGAAGCTGGACAGCGGCATGCACCGGCTGGGCCTGTCGGTGGACGAGTTCCGCGCCGCGCACGCGCGCCTGTCGGCGCTGCCGCACGTCGCGCCGATGGTGCTGATGAGCCACATGGCACGCGCCGACGAACTGGACAGCCCGCGCACGCTGGAACAGCTGGAGACTTTCAGCCGCGCCATCGACGGCCTGCCGAGCGAGACCAGCCTGTGCAACTCGCCGGCGCTGCTGGGCTGGCCGCAGGTGCGCAGCGACTGGGTACGCCCGGGCCTGATGCTGTACGGCGCCGATCCGCTGTACCCGCAGCCGAGTCCGTACGCGGACCAGCTGCGCCCGGTGATGACCCTGCAGTCGCGGGTGATCGCGGTGCGCGAGATCGCCGCCGGCGAACCGCTGGGCTATGGCGCGCGCTTCGTCGCCCAGCGGCCCACGCGCGTGGGCGTGGTGGCGATGGGCTACGCCGACGGCTACCCGCAGTTCGCGCCCAACGGCACCCCGGTGCAGATCGACGGCGTGCCTGGCCAGCTGATCGGGCGGGTATCGATGGACATGCTCACCATCGACCTGACCGACCACCCGCAGGCGGGGCTGGGCAGCATCGTGCAGCTGTGGGGTACGTCGCCGACCATTTCCGAACTGGCGCCGCGCTGCAACACCAGCGCCTACCGGCTGCCCTGCAGCCTCAAGCGCACGCCGCGCGTCTATCTGTCCCAATAGGCGCAACGGAAAAGGGCCGCGAACGCGGCCCTTTTCCTTCCTGCAGTCGTGCGTACCGACGCCGGCGTCAGAGCCCGGCGGTGGCGGGGTCGTCGCGCAGCTCGCGGCGCAGCCAGTCGTCGAGCAGGCGCTTCTCATAGCGCAGCGGGTCGGTGTCCGACAGGCGGGTGTTGCCATAGAGGTAGGCGTTGTCCACCAGCTTGCGCTCGCCCTGGTCGATCACCCGGCCCTGCGCGTCGGTCAGGGTGAACTGCAGGCTGATCCGCGGCGGGTAGATGTCGCGCATGAAGCGCACCTCGTCCATGCGCGAACCGTGCCAGGGCTCGTAATCGCCGGCGCGCTTGATATCGGTGATGGTGACGGCCATCTGCTGGCCCTCGGGCAGCTTGCTGGAGGCCTGCTTGCGCAGATATTCGGCCAGGTTCACCACCCAGTTGCCGCGTTCGGCTTCCCAGCGGTTGCGGCTCTGGCGCAGCTCGGTGAAGCCTGACGGGTCGTTCCACTGCACCTGCACCGGGCCTTCTTCGGCCAGGGCGCGCGGCGCCTGCGGGTCGGTGACGCTGGCGGGACGGGCGGCGGCGGTGCCCGCCACGAGCAGGCAGGCCAGCGCCAATGCGGCAAAAGTCGGGGTCTTCATGACGAACCTCCGGTGACGGGTGTGCAATGCAGTGTGGGGGCGATCTCCGTGCCGGGCAATCGCCGGGCGCCGGGCGGTTGGAGCCGGGTTGCGGACGGTTCATCATCACATGCCGTGGATAGTTGCACGCCCAGACTTTCCTTCCGTTGCCGCGCCGCCGCAAAGACCCGCCCACCGCCTTGAGCATGCATCCGCCCGAACTGGAGCCGTTCGTCCCGCCGCCGGCGCCACCGGTAGCCGCGGGGCTGGACAGCTCCCTGCTGTACCAGGAGGTGTTCGAGGCCGTCGGCACCGGTTTCTGCGTGATCGAGGTGCTGTTCGACGAGGCCCGTGCAGTGGACTTCGTGCACTGCAGGGTCAACGCGGCATTCGGACGCATCACCGGCCTGGCCGATGTCATCGGGCGGCGCGCCACCGAAGTGCTGCCGGGGCTGGACGAATACTGGTTCCGGGTTTTCGGCCGGGTGGTCGGCGAGGGCATGCCGGTGCAGTTCGAGCGCTACCTGCCGCAGCTCGGGCGCTGGTATTCGGTCGAGGCGGTGCGGCTGGGGCCGGCGGCGGCGCGTCGCGTCGCGGTGCTGTTCTTCGATATTTCGCGGCGCAAGCAGATCGAGACCGACCTGGTCGAAAGCGAAGCGCGCTTCAGCGCGCTGGCCGACGGCCTGCCGATGCCGGTCTGGGTGCTGGACGACCTGGGCCACGTGCGCTTCGTCAACAATGCCTTCGGCAGCTTCTTCGGGCTGGATGGCGACCATTGCTTCGGGCCGCGCTGGTGGGAAGGGCTGCTGCACCCGGAAGACCTGAAGGTCTTCGAGTACGCACTGGCCGAGGCATTGTCCAGCGAGCGCGACCTGCATCTGAGCGCCCGCCTGCGCCGCCACGACGGCCAGTGGCGCTGGCTGGAAATGAACGCCGCGCCGCGCTTCTCGGCCGATGGCCGCTTCATCGGCCTGGCCGGCAACAGCCCGGACATTACCGAGCGCCGCGAGATCGAGATGGCGCGCGAGGAACTGCTGGAGGCCGAGCGCGCCGCGCGCAACACGGCCGAAGGCATGGCACGGGTGAAGGACGAATTCCTCGCCACCTTGTCGCACGAACTGCGCACCCCGCTCACCACCATCCTGGGCTGGAGTGAGCTGCTGCTGCAGCGCATGGAGGCCGACCATCCGATGCGCCGCGGGGTGGAAGTGATCGCCAGCAGCGCCATGGCGCAGAAGCGGTTGATGTCGGACATGCTCGACCTGAGCAGCATGCTGCTGGGCAAGGTGCAGCTGGAGGTCGAGGTGCTGGACCTGGCCGAGCAGGTGCGCGAAGCGGTACGCCTGCAGGAACTGGTGGCGCAGGGCAAGGCGCAGGCCCTGGTGGTCGACGTGCCGCAGGCGCCTTGCCCGGTGCTGGGCGACGCGACGCGGCTGCAGCAGGTGCTGTGGAACCTGCTGGCCAACGCCATCAAGTTCACGCCGGTCGAAGGCCGGGTCGAGGTCGCGCTGCGCCAGGAGGACGGGCATTACGTGATGGACGTGCGCGACAACGGCGACGGCATCGCGCCGGAATTCCTCGCGCACCTGTTCAGCCGCTTCAGCCAGGCCGACGGCACCACCACCCGCCGCCACGGCGGCCTCGGCCTGGGCCTGGCGATCGTGCAGCAGCTGGCCGAACTGCATGGCGGATCGGTCTCCGCGCAGAGCGCGGGTGCCGGCCAGGGCGCCACGTTCAGCGTGCGCCTGCCGGTGTACCGCGTGGAAAGCGCCGGGCGACCGCGGCGCATGGTGCAGCGGGTCGCGGCCGGCGAACAGGTGGTGACCGCCCATGCCCTGGCCGGGACGCGCATCCTTGCGGTGGAGGACCAGCCGGACGTGCTGGCCTATCTCCGGCGGGTACTGGAAGAACAGGGCGCCACGGTGGTGGCGGCGGCGTCCGCGGCCGAGGCGCTGGAACTGCTCGACCTGCGCGGCCACGCCGCCTTCGACGTACTGGTCAGCGATGTCGGCATGCCCGGCATGGATGGCTACGGACTGGTGCGGACCCTGCGCGAAACCATGGGCGTGTCCGCGGCGGAGCTGCCGGCGGTGGCGGTGACCGCGCTGGCGCGGGGCGACGACCGACGCCGCGCGCTGGCGGCCGGCTTCCAGAAGCATGTCGCCAAGCCGTACAGCGTGGCGCAGCTGGTCGGGGCGATCCGCGAGGCCTGCAGCCGCGGCTGAACCCGGAAACGCGGCAGCGGGCCCCCGCCCGGGCGGGCCGCTAGAATGGCCGGCTACGTTCCGCTGGATATTCCGCGATGGCCGCCGCCCAAGACGCCCCGCTGCAGACCCTGTTCCTCCCGTTCGCCGCTGGCGCCCTGCCATGGCCGCAGGGGTCGGTGTTGTTCCTGCGCGCGCGCGAGGGCTGGCCGCTGCGGGAGCATGCCGCGCCGGGCCAACTGGCCTGCGTGCAGAGCTTCCGTCCGTTCGCGCAGGCACTGGAGCGCGGTGGCTGGGACGTACGCGACGAGACCGGACTGGACGCAGCGGACGCGCGTTACCCGCTGGTGCTGGTGCTGCCGCCGCGCCAGCGCGACGAGGCCCGCGCGCTGCTGGCGCGGGCGCTGGAGCGCGTGGCGCCGGGGGGCGTGCTGGTCGCCTGCCAGTCCAACAACGAAGGCGCGCGCTCGGGCGAAAGCGACCTGCAGCAACTCGCCGGCCTGGGCGGCAAGCTGACCAAGAACCACTGCCGCGTGTTCTGGACCGCGCCGCTGGATGGCGGCCACGATGAAACGCTGCGCGCGCGCTGGGCGGCGCTGGACGCGCCGCGGCCGATCATGGACGGGCGCTTTCGCAGCCGCCCCGGCGTGTTCGCCTGGGACCGCATCGACCCGGCCTCGGCGCTGCTGGTCGAGCAGCTGCCGGCCGACCTGGCCGGGCGCGGGGCCGATCTCGGCGCCGGCTGGGGCTATCTGTCGGCCGAAGTGCTGGGGCGCTGCCCGAAGGTGACGGCGCTGGACCTGTACGAAGCCGAATCGCGCGCGCTGGCGCTGGCCCGGCACAATCTGGCCGGCAGCCACGCGCAGCTGGATTTCCGCTGGCATGACGTCACCGCCGGCATCGACGGCCGCTACGACTTCATCGTTTCCAATCCGCCGTTCCACACTCCCGCCCGCGAAGACCGGCCGGACATCGGCCAGCGCTTCATCGCCGTGGCCGCGCAGGCGCTGCGCCCGGGTGGCCGGCTGTTCATGGTCGCCAACCGGCACCTGCCCTACGAGCAGATCCTCACCGACAGTTTCGGCCAGGTGCGCGTGGCGGCCGAGCGCGACGGCTTCAAGGTCATCGTCGGCACCCGCGGTGGCCGCGCATGAAGCTGGTCAAGCACATCGCCAATCTCGGCTACGGCAGCCGCAAGCAGGTGCAGTGGCTGTTCCGCGAAGGCCGCGTCACCGATGCCGACGGCGAGGTGCTGTATGCCGACGACAAGGTCGAGCACGATGCGATCCGCATCGATGGAGAGCCGCTGGACCCGCCACCGGGCCTGAGCCTGATGCTGCACAAGCCGGCCGGTTATACCTGCTCGACCAAGGACCAGGGCCGGCTGGTCTACGACCTGCTTCCGGCCCGGTTCCGCGAGCGCTCGCCGCTGCTGTCCACGGTGGGCCGGCTGGACCGCGATACCAGCGGCCTGCTGCTGATGACCGACGACGGCGCGCTGCTGCACCGGATCGTGTCGCCGAAGTCGAAACTGGACAAGGTCTACGAGGCGCGGTTGGCGCAGGACCTGCGCGGCGACGAGGCGGCGACCTTCGCCAGCGGCGCGCTGCTGCTGGAATCGGAGGACAAGCCGCTGCTGCCGGCCGAGCTCGACGTGCTCGGCCCGCGCCAGGCGCGGCTGACCCTGCATGAAGGCCGCTACCACCAGGTACGGCGCATGTTCGCCGCGGTCGGCAACCATGTCGACGCGCTGCACCGCAGCCGCATCGGCGGGCTCGCGCTGGACGATCTTGCGGAAGGGCAATGGCGGCAGTTGTCGGCCACCGACCTGCAGACGCTGTTCGGGGATGCGCAATGACCCTGCTGGTGGAGCTGGCGGCGCGGCCGCAGGCGGTGATCTTCGACATGGACGGGCTGATGCTGGACAGCGAGCGCGCCCTGCTGGGCTGCCTCGCGCAGGCCGGCGCCGCGGCCGGGCACGACCTGCCCGAGGCCTTCCTGCTGTCGCTGATCGGTTCCAGCGACGCGTTCACCCGCCAGCGCATCGCCGCCCAGGTCGGGGCCGGCGCGGTCGATGCCCTGCTGGAGGATTCCTACGCGCGCTACGACGGCCTGGTGGCCGCCGGCGTACCGCACCGGCCAGGCATCATCGATCTGCTCGACACCCTGGTGGCCCATGGCGTGCCGCGCGCCGTGGCGACGTCCACGCGGCGCCCGCTGGCGCTGCGCAAGCTCGAAAGCGCCGGCCTGCTGCCGTATTTCGAGCACGTGGCGACCAGCAGCGATGTCGCCCATGCCAAGCCGGCGCCGGATATCTACCTGCTCGCCGCGGCGAAGCTGGGCATCGAGCCGCGCCATTGCCTGGCGCTGGAGGATTCGCCCACCGGCGTGCGCGCGGCGCTGGCCGCGGGCATGACCGTGATCCAGGTGCCCGACCTGCTGGAGCCGGACGCGGACGTGCGTGCGCTGGGCCATGCCATCGCCGGTTCGCTGCACGATGTGCGCGGATTGCTGCAGCCGTTGCTGTCCCGGTAGAGCGGGGCAACGCCCCGCTGGGGGCATTACCGGCCACGCCCCGCCGGGCGCTGCCCGGCGCTACAGAGCGGCAGCGATCCACGTTTCCATGTAGAGCGGGGCAACGCCCCGCTGGGGCATTACCGGCCAGGCCCCGCCGGGCGTTGCCCGGCGCTACAGAGCGGCCGCGATCCACGTTCCCATGTAGAGCGGGGCACCGCCCCGCTGGGGCATTACCGGCCACGCCACGCCGGGCGCTGCCCGGCGCTACAGAGCGGCAGCGATCCACGTTTCCATGTAGATCGGGGCAACGCCCCGCTGGGGCTTTCCCAACAGGGAATGGAGCATCACTCCCCGGCCAGCAGCCGGTTCCAGCCGTCCACGCCCAGCCGGTCCAGCGTGGCGATGTTGCGTTCGACGATCACGTCCGGGTCCGGGAACGCGGCCACCGCGCGTTCCACGCTGTCCTCGCGCAGCAGGTGCAGGGTCGGCCAGGGCGCGCGGTTGGTGTAGTTGCTTGCGTCGTCCGGCGCGGCGCCGGCGAACTGGTAGTGCGGGTGGAAGCTGGCCACCTGCAGGATGCCCTGCAGGTCCAGCGCCTCCACCGCCGCGTCGGCGTTGTCGAGGAAGTCGTTGTAGTCCAGGAAATCGGTGAGCACCTGCGGGTGCACGATCAGCGTGGTGTCGACCTGCTCGGCCGGCGTGTCGCGCAGGAACAGCAGTTCCTCGGCCAGTTCCTCCAGCAGCGCCTCGGGCGTGGTGGCGTCGCTGAGTACGAAGCGCACCTGCTCCTTGACGTATACCGCCTTGGCGAACGGGCACAGGTTCAGCCCGATCACCGCCTTCTCCAGCCAGCGGCGGGTGTCGGCGATCGGATCGGCGTCGGCGTGCATGGACTCAGTCACGGAAGTTGTCGAACTGCAGCGGCTGCTCGAACTCGTTCTTCTTCAGCAGCGCGATCACTTCCTGCAGGTCGTCGCGTTTCTTGCCGTTCACGCGCAGTTTGTCGCCATTGATCTGGGTGTCGACCTTGATCTTGGATTCCTTGATCTTCGCCGCGATCTGCTTGGCCAGCTTCTGCTCGATGCCCTGCTTGACCGTGACCTGCTGGCGCGCGCCGGCCAGGTTGGTCTCGACGTCGCCGAATTCCATGCAACGGAAATCGATGCTGCGTGCGGCCAGGCGCTGCTTGAGGATGTCGGCCATCTGCTTGAGCTGGAAATCGCTGGGCGCGGCCAGCTTGATCAGCTTGTCGCCGTCCTGTTCGAAGCTGGCGGCCACGCCCTTGAAGTCGAAGCGCGTGGACAGCTCGCGGTTGGCCTGGTCGATGGCATTGGTCAGTTCGTGCTTGTCGACTTCGGACACGACGTCGAAGGAAGGCATGGCAAAGCTCCTGGCGGGAAAACAGCGGCCATTCTAGGCGATCGCTCCATGGCGCCGCCGTCAGGGTGAGCCCTTCCGCTGCGCATGCAGCGGGTTGGACGCCGCGAAGCAGGCCGGCGCGCCCCTGTTGGACACCGCGATCACGGCTTCGCCCGTGTACGGAAGGCGGCGCACGTCGATGCAGATGCCGTCCGCATTGCCGCCATGTCCCCGGCGCAGGCCGCGCCCGGGCACGTCCGGGCCGTCGCCGGTGGCGAAGAAGCCTGGTCCCATGAATTCGCGCTGCGGCGTGGTCGCCTCCATGAACAGCGGCAGGGGCGGCAACCGGCCATCGCGCAGGGTCTGCACGAAGCGCGGCAGGTCGCCGGCCGGCGCCACTCCGCCCCCGGCGGCGAAATCCGGCGCCGGCAGCGCGGCGGGCGCCGGCACGGCCTGCGATAATCGGGCCATGTCCGCTTCCTCCCCGCCCATCCCGCGTTCTCCCGCCGCCGCCGTGGCGTGGATGCTGTCCGCCGTCGCCTTCTTCTCGCTGATGGATGCCGGCATGAAGCTGCTGTCGGCCGGTTACCCGACCCTGCAGGTGACCATGCTGCGCGGCGCCGCCTCGCTGCCGTTCGTGCTGGTGTGGGTGCTGGCCACCGCCGGGCCGCGTTCGCTGGTGCCGGTGCGCTGGGGCCTGCACCTGCTGCGCGGTGCGCTGGGCATGGTGATGATCGGCTGCTTCGTCTACGCGCTGCGCAGCCTGCCGCTGTCCACCGCCTATTCGATCTACTTCGTCGCGCCGCTGCTGGTGGCGGCGTTGTCGGTGCCACTGCTGGGCGAACGGGTCGGGCCGCGGCGCTGGGTCGCGATTGCCATTGGCCTGGTCGGCGTCCTGGTGGTGCTGCGCCCGGGCGTGGACGGTTTCATCTCGCTGCCGGGCTTGATGGTGCTGCTGGCGGCCACCGCCTATGCCATCGCCGCGGTGACGGTAAGCCTGCTGACCCGCACCGATACGCCGCAGTCGATGGTGGTGTGGTTCCTGCTGATCATGGCGGTCGGCGCCGGGCTGCTGGCCTGGCCGCAGTGGCAGCCGCTGCAGTGGAAGCACGCCGGGCTGATCGCCGGCATGGGCCTGGCCGGCGCGCTGGGGCAGATCGCGCTGACCCGGGCCTTCCAGCTGGGCCAGGCGTCGATGATCGCGCCGCTGGAGTACACCGGCCTGGTCTGGGTGATCGGCTGGGACCTGCTGCTGTGGGGCGTGCTGCCGGACCGCATGACCTGGATCGGCGCGGCGATCATCGTCGCCAGTGGCCTGTACCTGCTGCACCGCGAGCGCGTCCAGCACGCGCGCCGGGCCGCGCAGGTCGACCACCCCTGAACCCTGCGCCGGTCTTCATAGAACCAAAAGGAATAAGATTCCCTCTGCCCGTGCGGGCGCCGCGACCGCGGCGCTGCTAGGCTTGCCGCCCTTGTCGTCCGTCCACCTGTTCCCTGGCCGTGATCGAGTTCCAGAACCTGCACAAATCCTATGCCGTGGAAGGCCGCGCGATCACCGCGCTGCATCCGCTCGACCTGACCATCGGCGCCGGCGAGGTGTTCGGCATCATCGGCCATTCCGGCGCCGGCAAGTCGACCCTGATCCGCCTGATCAACCGGCTGGAGGAGCCCAGCGGCGGCCGCGTGCTGATCGACGGCCAGGACGCCACCGCGCTCGACGCGCAGGGCCTGCGCGCACTGCGCAGGCGGATCGGCATGATTTTCCAGCACTTCAACCTGCTGTCGGCGCGCACCGTGGCCGGCAATGTCGCCTTCCCGCTGGAACTGGCCGGCACGCCGAAGGCGAAGATCGACGCGCGCGTGGCCGAACTGCTGCGCACGGTCGGCCTGGAGGCGCATGCGGCCAAGTACCCGGCGCAGCTGTCCGGCGGGCAGAAGCAGCGCGTGGGCATCGCCCGCGCGCTGGCCACCGAGCCGAAGATCCTGCTGTGCGACGAGGCCACCAGCGCGCTCGACCCGCAGACCACTGCGTCGGTGCTGTCGCTGCTGTCCAAGATCAACCGCGAGCTGGGCCTGACCATCGTGCTGATCACCCACGAGATGGACGTGATCCGCCGCGTCTGCGACCGCGTGGCGGTGCTCGATGCCGGCCGCCTGGTCGAGAGCGGGCCGGTGAGCCAGGTGTTCCTGCACCCGCAGCATCCGACCACGCGCCGCTTCGTGTCCGAATCCGAGCACGTGGACGAGGGCGAGCTGCACCGCGACTTCGCCGCCGTGGGCGGGCGTATCGTGCGCCTGACCTTCCTCGGCGACGGCACCTACGAGCCGCTGCTGGGCCGCATCGCGCGGCAGACCGGGGTGGACTACAACATCCTGTCCGGGCGCATCGACCGGATCAAGGACACGCCCTACGGGCAGCTGACCGTGGCCCTGGTGGGCGGCGACCAGAACGCCGCCCAGGCCGGCTTCGTCGACGCCGGCGTGCACGTGGAGGAGCTGCGCCGATGATCGTCGCGACCGCCGGCGGTTTCTTCCGCCACCTAGATGCCGGCAAATGGGCCGACATCGGCCAGGCCACCATCGATACGCTGCTGATGCTGGCCGGCTCGCTGCCGCTGACCATGGCGATTGGTCTTCCGCTGGGCGTGCTGCTGTTCCTGACCGGTTCGCCACAGCTGCGCCGCCGCCCGGTCCTGTATGGCGTGACCGCGCTGGCGGTGAACGTGCTGCGCTCGGTGCCCTTCATCATCCTGATGATCGTGCTGATCCCGGTGACGCTGGCGCTGATGGGCACCTCGCTGGGCGTACGCGGCGCGATCCTGCCGCTGGTGGTCGGCGCGGCGCCGTTCTACGCGCGCCTGGTCGAGACCGCGCTGCGCGAGGTGGACCGCGGCGTGATCGAGGCCAGCCAGGCGATGGGCGCCACCACCGCGCAACTGGTGTTCAAGGTGCTGCTGCCCGAAGCGCGGCCCGGCCTGATCGCCGGCGCCACGGTCACCACCATCGCCCTGATCGGCTTCACCGCCATGGGCGGCGCGATCGGTTCCGGCGGCCTTGGCGACCTGGCCTTCCGCGACGGCTACCAGCGCTCGCATACCGACGTGGCCCTGGTCACGGTGGTGCTGCTGCTGGTCCTGGTGCAGCTGCTGCAGATGCTGGGCGACCGGCTGGTGCGCCACTACACTCGCCGTTGAGCGCGCGCTCGCCGTAGGAGCGGCTTCAGCCGCGATGGGCTTTCGCATGAAAGCGTTCGCGGCTGAAGCC
>NZ_JASCOS010000038.1:0-29787 GCF_029959705.1 Stenotrophomonas sp. PS02297
GCGCCGACCAGTGCGATCGCGGGTCCGGCACGGCACCGGCCGCGTGCGCGGCCGGCGGCGGCACGGCGGCGGGCGTCGCCAGCGACGGTGCGGCGGGCAGCAGCACCAGCAATACCGGCAACAGGCGCTCAATCCTCCGCATCGACCGTCTCCAGGGCGGTGCCGGCCGGTTCGGCGCGACCGGGTCGCGCCTGCGATTCGTCCACCGGCACCGGGCCGCCGGCCGCATACCAGGCGTGGAAATCGGCGTCCTGCGCCAGCGCCAGCTCCGGATCGGCCAGCATCGCCGCATCATCCGCGGCACGGCTGTCGCCGCTGGCAGGCGCGGCGGGAGGATCGTCGGCCGGCAAGGCCTCCACCTGCACCGGGCCATTGTCCGAAACCGCGCCCTCGGCGGCTGGCGCGGCCGCGCCGGGCAACGCCGGCCGGTGCTCCTGCCACCACCAGGCCGCGACCACCGCAAGCAGCACCAGGGGCAGGCACAGCAGCAGCCAGGTCCGCCAGCGCCAGCGCGTTGCGGTACGGCGCAGCGGGCGGGCAACGCGGGCATCGGCTTCGATCCGTGGCGCCGCGGGCGCCTGGCGGGCCGGCGCGGCCCCGGCCGCCATCGCCCCGCGCAGCTGTTCCAGCTGCTGCACGCGGCCCGGCGGGAGATCGCGCACCTGCGCCTGCACCTGTTCGGCCAGTCCGCGCCATGCCATCGCGTCCGGATGGCCCTGCGCGTCCAGCGGGCAGGCGCCAGCCAACGCGTGCCGGTATGCCTCCGGCGTCACCCCGAGGACCGCCGAGGCGGCATCTTCATCCAGCCCGCCGCCGATACGCAGCAGCAGCGCCAACCGCTCGGCCGGGGCCAGGTCCTGAAGGTGGGCCAACGCGGGCGGCCAGTACCCGTTCGTGGATGGCGCCCGCAGTTGCGGGTTGCCGCACAGCAGGGTCCAGAAACGAGCGGGCCAGTCGGCCATCGGCATGCCCGCGGCCGGGCCGGCGAAGGCGCGCATGGCGGCCGCCACGGCGCGGCCGGCGGCATCCTCGTCGCCGCTCTGCAGGCCGGCGACGACCAGGGCGCGTCGTTCGACGCCTTTCAGGAAAGCGGACAGGGCACTGGCTGCGGCCGGTGTTGAAGAGGCGGGTGCAGCCATCAGTTGGACTCCTTCATCGCCGGGAATGATACCCAGCGCGTCCGGCCCCGCAGATAGTCCCGGCAGCCGGCCTGCACGCCGTCTTGACGCTCTCCCGGACGCTCCATGCCGCAACTTGTGCACAGCGTCAATAGCCTGCCTGCAATCGGCCGCGATTTCCGGCGGGCACCCATATTTCGCTTTTGTTTCACGAACAAGTTGTTGATTTTAAAAGGCTTGATCGTATGGCTATTTTTTGACCAAGTTGAGGGAAAGGCTTCCACCACCGCCCTGGGCGCGTGGAGCACAACGCTGATGCACAGAGTTATCCACAAGTTGTGTGGATAAGCCCAAATCTCCAAGCCCGGCCTGCGTTTACGCGGTGTTTATGCTTCCGGCGCGAACAAGCGCACGCAAGTAGGCGGCATGCGGCGGACCGGTTTCCCGACCGGTTCCGGCGGCCCCCGGGGGGTGTGCCGGCCGGCGACCGGCACCTACACTGCCGCCCATGCCCACCTGCCCCACCCTGCGCATCGCCCTGCCGGTCCCGTTGCCGCAGACCTTCGATTACCTGCCTCCGCCCGGCAGCCCGGACCCGGGCGTCGGCGATACCGGGCGCCGGGTCAGGGTTCCGTTCGGCAACCGCGAACTGGTCGGCATGGTCGAGAGCATCGGCACGGCGGACGACCCGGCGACGCTGCGGGAAGCCCTCCAGTGGCTGGACGGCCCGCCGCTGCTGGGCGGGGAGCTGCACGCCTCGCTGCGCTGGCTGGCGCGCTATACCCATGCGCCGCTGGGCGAGGTGATCGCCACCGCGCTGCCGGCGCCACTGCGCCGGGGCGACCCCCTGCCCGATACCCATGGCTGGGGCTGGGAGTTGACCGCGGCCGGTCACGAGGGCCGGTCACGGCTGCGCGATGGCACCCGCCCTCGACGCCTGGCCGAACTGCTGGGCGCCGGCACCCTGGCCGAGGAGGTCCTGGCCGCACGCATGGACGGCTGGCGCGAGGCCGGTCGCGCCCTGCTCAAGCGCGGCTTCGCGCAACGCGTGGCGATGGCGGCGGCGATCCCGGCGGCCCATCCGCTTCCCGGCCCCGAGCCGAACCCGCAGCAGCAGGTGGCGATCGAGGCGATCACCGCGGCCGACGGCTTCCAGCCCTTCCTGCTCGATGGCGTCACCGGCAGCGGCAAGACCGAGGTCTACCTGCAGGCCATCGCCCATTGCCTGGCGCAGGGCCGGCAGGCGCTGGTGCTGGTACCGGAGATCGGCCTGACCCCGCAGATGCTGGCGCGCTTCCGCGCCCGCCTTGGCATCGCGGTGCACGCGCTGCATTCGGGCCTGAACGACAACGAGCGCGCGCGGGTATGGGCGGCCGCTTCCCGCGGCGAAGCGCGGGTGATCGTCGGCACCCGTTCGGCGGTGTTCACGCCGCTGCCGCAGGCCGGGCTGCTGATCGTCGACGAGGAGCACGACGGCAGCTACAAGCAGCAGGACGGCATCCGCTACCACGCCCGCGATTTCGCCCTGGTGCGCGGCAAGGCGCTGGACATACCGGTGGTGCTGGGCAGCGCCACGCCCTCGCTAGAATCGCTGCACAACGCGCGTGCCGGCCGCTACACCCACCTGCGCCTGCAGCAGCGCGCCGGCGACGCGCGGCCGCCGGCGGTGCGGGTGTTCGACGTGCGCAAGCGGCCACTGCAGGACGGCCTGTCGCCGGAAGTGCTGGCGGGCATCGAACAGCACCTGCGCGCCGGCAACCAGGTGCTGGTGTTCAAGAACCGCCGCGGCTACGCGCCGGTGCTGCTGTGCCACGACTGCGGCTGGACCGCGCCGTGCCGGCGCTGCAGCACGCCCCTGCACGCCACGCCGATGACCGTGCACGGCGCCGGGCGCCGCCTGCAATGCCACCACTGCGGCGCGCGCGCGCCGGTGCCGCTGGCCTGCCCGGACTGCGGCAGCCTGGCGCTGCAGCCGCAGGGCATCGGCACGGAGCGGCTGGAAGAGCGGCTGCTGCAGCTGTTTCCCGATTTCCCGGTGCTGCGCATCGACCGCGGCACCACCGCGCGGCGCGACGCGCTGGAACAGACTCTGGCCGCGCTGGGCGAGCAGCCCGGCATCCTGGTCGGCACGCAGATCCTGGCCAAGGGCCACGACCTGCCGCGGCTGACCCTGGTGGTGGTGGTCGGCATCGACGAAGGCCTGTTCTCCGCCGACTTCCGCGCCAGCGAGAAGCTGGCCCAGCAGCTGATCCAGGTCGCCGGCCGCGCCGGCCGCGCCGACCGCCCCGGCGAGGTCTGGCTGCAGACCCACCATCCCGACAACGCATTGCTGCACACCCTGGTCAACGGCGGCTACCACGCCTTCGCCGATGCCGAACTGGCGCAGCGCGAGGCCGCCGGCTTCCCGCCGTTCGCGCATCTGGCGCTGCTGCGTGCAGAAGCCAAGCAGGTCGAACAGGCGAATGAATTCCTGGCAGCGGTGAAGCACGCCATGCCCGCCGACAGCCCGGTCGATCGCTACGGCCCGATGCCCGCGCCGATGCCGCGCCGCGCCGGCTTCCAGCGCACGCAGCTGCTGCTGTCGGCCACGCAGCGGCGTGCGCTGCACGGCCTGCTCGATGCGCTGGTGCCACAGATATACGCACTGCCGCAGGCGCGGCGCGTGCGCTGGTCGCTGGACGTGGACCCGGTGGACCTCTACTGAATTCACCCGCCGGCGGCAGTCAGGGGGCGTCGCGGCTCATAGCCTCCGCAGCAACGTGAGTACCGAATGCGGTTCGACGATCAATGCCGTCAGCGCCGCATTGAAAAGCGCGCCGTAGGGGGCGTTCAGGTGTGCCTGGAACGCTGTTTCGTCGGCGTACTCTTCGAACACGAAAAACGACTCCGGAAGCTCTGCCCTGTGCAAAGCCTCGAATCGCAGGTTACCGGGCTCCTTGCGGACTTCGCAGGCGTAATCGCTCAACAGCATGGCCACCTGCGCGGCATTGCCTTGCGTAGCGGTGAATGTGGCATAGAGAATGACGGGGTCAGTTACGGTCATCGCGTGATTTCATCCCAGGCATTGGAAACGGGGGCGATACGGCGGCAGGTACCACCGCACGGGCAAGCCGGGACCGTGCAGCGGCTGGCTGCGCGTCGTGCCGACGGCACCAGCACCACGGCCCGCCGCAGGACGGCCGCGGGCCGTAGCCACTACGATCAGATCAGCTCATATCCTCGAAGTCAGCAGGGTCCGGGCCCAAGCGCCTGCCTGCGTCGATGCGTCCGATCTGCGCCATGTCGTCCTCATCCAGGGCAAAATCGAACACTGTCGCGTTCTCGGCCATTCGCGCCGGCGTCACCGATTTGGGGATGGCCACCCTGCCCGACTGCATGTGCCAGCGCAGGACCACCTGGGCGACCGTCCGCCCATGCTTGCCGGCGATCGTCTGCAGGACGGGGTGCGCCAACAGCTCGCCGCCGTGGGCGAGCGGGCTCCACGCCTGGGTAACGATGCCTTGGGCGCGTGCCTGCTGCTGCAGCCCGGCCTGCTGCAGTAGAGGGTGCAGTTCGATCTGATTGACTGCCGGGACCACGCCGGTGGCGTCGATGATGCGGTCGATATCCTGCGCGCGGAAGTTGGATACGCCGATCGACCGCACTTTGCCATCCGCGCGCGCCTGCACCAGTGCCTTCCAACTGTCGACGAAGCGGTCATGGCGCGGGCACGGCCAATGGATCAGGTACAGATCGACCCGATCCAGCCCCATCCTGGCGAGGCTGGCGTCGAGCGCCCTTAGCGCCGAATCGTAGCCCTGATCGGGATTGCGCAGCTTGGTGGTGATGAACAATTCCTCGCGCGCTACGCTCGAAGCCTGGATCGCATGACCGATGCCCTCCTCGTTGCCGTAGGCGGCGGCACCATCGACGTGGCGATAGCCCAGTTCGAACGCGGTGCCAACGACACGCGCAGTGTCCCCAGCCGGAACCTGCCACACCCCCAGTCCAATCTGCGGAATGCGATGGCCGTCGTTGAGTGGAAGCGAGGGAATGATCTTCATGGAATCTCCTTTTAAGAACGCCCTGTGCAGGGCTGGGCAACGATGAAGCAGAGCGGGCGGCAGCGCGCGTCAGGCAGCGGCACGTGACGCGCGCAAGGCGAAGGCCAGAATGACCAGGAAGCAGGCGGCCGGCACAGCGATGGCCCAGTGGATGCCGGCCATGTCGGACACCCAGCCCATCAGTGCAGTCAGCAGACCACCGCCGATGATGGCCATTACCATCATCGACGCACCGAGCTTGCGGCGATCCTCGTCCAAGCCCTCAAGCCCGAGCACGAAGATGGTTGGAAACATTACCGACATGAAAAGACTGGCGATCACCAGGGCATACAGACCGATGCGGCCGGGCAGGACCACCGCGACCACACACAACACCAGGTCCAGAAACGCGAACGTAGCCAGCAACTGCGTCGCACCTACCCTGCGCAATGCCAGCGAACCCAGGAAGCGCCCGGCCATGAACAGTACCAGCGACAAGGTAAGGAAGCCGGCGGCAGTCTTTTCCGGAGTATTGGGCACCACGTCCTGGAAGTAGCGGATCAGGTAACTCCAGATCCCGACCTGCGCTCCGACATAGAAGAACTGCGCAACCACCGCGAACATGAAGCCACGGGTACGCAGCAGTCCGCCCAGGTGCGAGAGGCTGCTGGCCTTGGCCGCCGCCGGCTGCTCGGGCGGAACCGGGAACTTCACCATCGCGATCATCATCGCCCACACCACCACGACCAGACCAATCACTACGTAGGGCACTTGCACAGCCGCCGACTCGGCAGCGAAATAGGTCTGGCGCGCAACCGGCGCCATCGCCGCCAGGTCCTGGGCACTGTATTCGACCCCGGAAAAAATAAAATGCGAGCCGATCATCACCCCGGTCATCGCCCCCAGTGGATTGAACGCCTGCGCCAGATTGAGCCGGCGCGCCGCGCCCTGCGCAGGCCCAAGCGCGATCACCAGCGAGTTGGCCGATGTCTCGAGGAACGCCAGTCCACTGGCGATAACGAACAGTGCCAGCAGGAAGAAACCATAGGTGTGCACTTGCGCCGCCGGGTAGAACAGGAAAGCGCCGGCCGCATACAGCAGCAGCCCGAGCACCACCGCCGCCTTGTAGCTGTAGCGCCGCATGAACATGGCCGCCGGCAGCGCGAAGATGAAATAGCCCAGGTAGAAGGCGCTCTGTACAAGCCCAGCCTGCAGGTCGCTCAGTTCGAAAGCCTTCTTGAACTGCTTTATCAGGATGTCGTTGAGGCTGGCTGCCGCGCCCCAGAAGAAGAACAGCGCGATGATCAGCGCCAGCGGCAACAGGAGCGCGCGCGCCATGCCTCCCGCTGCGGTTGCGGTTGCGGTTTTTTCACTGTGCTGCATGCGGTGCACTCCCCGGTTAGGGCCATTCATGGGCAATTTTTTCCGGTTCCCCGGTGGGCGTCGCGGCTCCAGCGGCGGCTGAAGCAGGACCATCGCGGCGCAGCGGGCGGGTTCATGCGCGACCCTGCACTGCGATGGCCGTTGGATCAGCTGGCGCCTCTTCAGAAATTGACGCTGTTGCGCAGATTCAGGCGTAGCTCGCAGACGGCGCGATGAGCTTGGTCGATGGAATCAGGCGTGGTATCCCGCGCGGCCGCGTCGCAGTTGGCAATGGCGATGTTGCCGTAAGGCATTCGTGCCCGCTCGTGCGGCGGTTGCTCGCCACGTTCGAGGAAATCGTCGAACACCGAGGAGTACATGTACGAATAACCATGGCCCCAGCGATTAACGGTGATCCCTGCGATGTCGCGGCGCGCGTCGAAGCCATGCGGACCGAGCATGCGGGTGAGCTGCTCGCGCACGTTCAGCTCATAGGTTTCGAAATCAGTGGCGTACATCTCGGCGCGGGCGACGCGGTACTGATCCTTGACCGGGATACCGGGCGTCTCGAACACCCGCAGCATGGTCAATACGGTCGGCTCATCGGGCGAGGCTGAGCGCACGTAGCCGCCGATGTCTACCGGACACTCGAGCAGGATCTGCGAGTAATAGCCGTTGGGCGCGTTGATGAAGCAGGTGCCTGCCTTCTTGAAGGCCTGCCAGTTGTTCAGCCAGACATTGACCCAAAGGTTGGCCGCATGCACCTGGTAGCGCAATGCTTCCTTCTGCCACTCAGGCAGTTCCGGGCATATGTATGGGATGACGTGGTGCCAGCAGGCCAGCACGCAATGGCGGGCGCGGACGCGCTGCAACTTGCCGTCCCGGAAATAGGTCACCTGCACTCCGTCGGCGGTATTGGCCACCTGCACCACGGTGCTGTCCAGGCGGATGCGGTTGTGGTTGTCGGGAAGGTCCAGCCTCGAGTAGTCGGCGCGCTGCAGGATCGAATCCTCCAGGGTCCTGCCGGGCAGCGCAGCGGGAATCAACTGACGCACGATCAGGCGGGCGATGGTCGCGTTGCCATCGGGGAAGTGGTAGTTGGCGACAGCTTTGTGGGTGGTCGCCGGCGGCACGCCCAGGGCGCTTGCGGGTAGTGGATTATCCGTACCCAGTTCCATACCCAGGAAGCCGGGCAGCCCACGCCGACGCGCCGCCATCGCCGACATTCCGGATAGCCCGCGCGCACTGCCGAAGGTGCGGTCGCGCAGATAGGTAACGACCATCGGGTCGACCTTGGCGACATCCAGCAGGAAGTCGCGGTAGGTGATCGCGCGCAGCTTGCGCACGCGTTCAACAGGCGCCAGCCCCGGCAGGTAATCGATGCGGCCGGCATGGAGCCGGTATACGTCCTTGCGCGCCTGCTCGCTCATTGGCGCCCCGGCAAGGAAATCCGCCCAACGTCGCGCCTGGTCGGGTGGCGTATTTGGATCGTGCAACGCGACGAATTCGATCCAGGGAGCCGGATCGTCCATCAACGCATCCCGACCGAAGGTCTCCTTGTCGTAGTACACCGACTGGCCCATGCCATGGCGGTGGTAAAAGAACGTGTCCTGGTTGTCCTGGTTGAGCCGGGCGATGTCTTCGATTCCGATTGAGCGCATGAACTCACGCGCGTTATCGCTACCGGGCGATATGTTGAAGGTGCCTGCATTGGAAATGACGGTGCGCTTGCCGAAATTGAACTCGTTGCGCTTTGCGTGACCGCCGAAGTCGTCGTGGTTGTCCAATACTAGGGTATGCGCCTGGCCGCCGCTGTCGCGCGCGTAGTACAAGGCCGCAGCCAGGCCGCTGATGCCACCACCCACTACGATGAGGTCGTATTGCTCGCCAGTATCGTGCACCTGCGTGGGGTCGATCTGCAGCGAGCCGTCACGCAGTGCATGGCCGGCTTCGAAAGCCTTCGGATAGCCACTGCCGCGCATGCCGGTCAGCGCTGGCGGATATGGCCCCTGCGCGGACGCGGGCATGCCGCGTCCGGCCACACCTGCCACACCCGTCGTTCCGGACAGCGGCATCCCCGCTGCGGCGGCCAGCACGTCCGGCGCGACGCCGGAGGCGGCCACTGCCAGCGAGGTCTTGAGAACGCCGTTGATGAAATCGCGGCGCTCGATGCTGTCGAGCATGCCCAGTTGTTCGTGCCTGTTGCGCGTCATTCGGGTTCCCCGGCCTCAGAAGCGGTAGTCGATGCGGGCGTAGTAGTAACCGCCCAGGGCGCTGATCGAATCCAGTGAGTCGTACATCCACTGGTAGGTTGCCTTGTTGCTGGCGCTCATCGCCGCCTCCGGCAGCTTGCTGGTGCGCTTGTCGAAGACGTTGTCCACGCCGGCAGTCACACTGAATCCGTTGCCGAAATCGTAGCTGCCGGACAACGAGGTGATCAGCTTCGGCTCGATCGTGTACTTGTAGTTGTTGGCCAGGCGCTTGATCGGGCCGTAGTGGGTGAAATTCATTCCGAGATTCCAACCGCTGCGCGCCCAGTTGATGCCTGCCACCTGCGTGTAGCGCGGTGAACGGTAGCGCAGGTTGTACTCGCTGGCCTCGGTGAGCAGTTGCACGTTGGGCAGGCTGGACAGGATCGGCGACACCTGTTCACGGCGCGTAATGTCGGTCTGGACCGCATTGATGGCGTAGTTCCACGTCCACATTCCGTAATCGGTGGGGATGCCGCCATCGGCGGTGAATTCGACGCCGCGGGTGCGGGTATCGCCCACGCTGCGCAGGTAGCTGACGAACAGGCCCTTGTCCGGACTGACCGCATAGCCTGCACCGGCAAGCAGCGCGTCGATGGTGGCGACCTGCTGCGCGTTGAGCACGTTGCCGCTGTAGTCGACCACCCGCGCCGGATTGGTGGGGTCATAGCCGACATAGTTGGACATGCCCAGCTGGTCGCGGATGTCAATCTGGTAGGCGTCGATCGCCAGATGCACGTTGTCGACCGGCGCGAACGTAAAGCCGACGCTGTAGTTGGTGGATTTCTCCGGCTTGAGTGGCGTGGATCCCAGCGACATGGCGAGCGGCGAACTGGCGCGGGCGTTGATCCAGCGTTGCGTGGCCGTATCCGAAGTCAGCTGGAAGTTCTGCGCCGCAAGCGATGGCGCGTGGAAGCCATTGCTGACGGTGGCGCGAATCGCGACGGCGTCGGTGAAGTCGAAGCGCGTGCTCAGGCGGCCGGTGGATACGCTGCCGAAATCGGAGTGGTCCTCGTAGCGCCCGGCAAGGTCAAGGTACCAGCGCTTGGTGACATTGGCCGAGGCGCCTGCATAACCTGCCCAGCCATGGCGCGTGCCATGCGATGCATCGGCAGGCAGATAACCGGTGTAGGCGGTAATGCCCTGGCCGTACCACGAGGCCCGTTCACCAGCGCCGCGAGTGTACGCCTCGCTCTGGTATTCCAGCCCTGCACTGAAGTCCACGGGCGAGGCGAACGCCTCGGTCTCGAAACCATGGCGCAGGTCCAGGTTCACCACGGTCTGCGTGTAATCGAGCTTGCCCGAATACACATCGGTGGCGCCGCCCGGATAGTCGAGTGAATAGTTGGCCGAGTTATGGGTATAGACCTTGTAGTCGTCGCGGCTGCGCGTGGCGCTCAGGTCCCAATCCCAGGTGCCCACCGCTCCCTTCAGGCCAAGCACGCCGGTGTAGTCCTTCTCCTTGCCGACCGCATCGGGGGTGAACCCATCGGGGTATACGTTCTTGAATAGACCGACATTGCTGCTCCAGGCGGTATACGGTGTGCGCGTGTTCTGGCGTGAACTGATTCGGCGGTCGCTGAATGTGGCAAACGAATACAGCGTCAGCGCTTCGCCCAGGCCGTACTCAAGGTTGTACGCCGCGGACTTCAAGGTGTACTGTGGGATGCTGTAGGCATAGTCCCTGACCTCATGTCCCGCTTCGGCCGGATTGGCAACGGTGCCCGTGCAGAGGCTGTTGTAGGTGCACAGCTTGGTCAACTCTCCGTTGGCGCCTATCGCCGGATACACCCGGTAGCTGTCGCGGAAGGGTCGTACCCGTGTCGCTTCATGCTGATCGGTGTAGTTCAGCGAGAGGTTGACGAAACCCGTGCTGCCGAGTGGCAGACCCAGATTGGCGCCGTACTTGGCGCGGGTGCCGTTGCCGGCGAAGCTGCTGCCGCCCTCGACCGAGAGCTCGCCTCCACTGGCCGCGGACTTGAGGATGATGTTGACCACGCCGGCAATGGCATCGGAGCCATAAATCGCCGCCGCGCCATCGCGCAACACCTCGATGTGATCTACCGCGGCCATGGGGATCAGTGACAGATCGGTATAGTTGTGGCCGGGGAAGCTGGTGTCGCTGGTGTAGGCGCTGACATTGCGGCGCTTGCCATTGACCAGCACCAGCGTGTAGCCAGGCGAGAGGTTGCGCAGCATGGCGCCGCGCACCTGGTAATCCAGACCGCCGCCGTAGGTCTGCAGGCTCAGCGAGGGCAGCTTGGTCAGCAGCGCTTGCAACAGGTCGCCCTTGCCGGTCGCGGCCAACTCCTCGGCACTGACCAGATCGATGGGCGTGGAACTGTTCTCGACCGTGCGCGTGCTGTTGCGCGATCCGGTAACGAGAATGGTATCCAGCTTCTTGGCCTGCGGGTCGTTCGCGGATCCGGCGCCATCGTGTTGCTGTGCGACGGCGGCCGGCACCGTCATTGCCAGGGCGTACCCCAGGGAAACAGCCAAGGCGTTGCGTACGAAGCGGGCGTTGCGATTCATGGGCTTGCTCCTGTGCCAGGGAAGGCGGTGGTCGGGAGATCGGTCGATGCGGCTTCGGCTATCCGGCATGACGAGGGAAGGAGGGGGAGTGCTGCATCACGTGCATGGCATCGCCGCATTCTTCCAAGAACGGCGCCATGCCTTTACCGAAAGCGGAAGCGCGCGCGGCGCTCCTGGGCGAACGGCCCGCCCTCGCTCCCCGCAGCGGGACGGGGCACTTTCGCGGCACCGGGGGGAACATCCGCACGGATTGCGGGAATTCGTCGGCGCGCGCTGTCGCGGCGCATGCCGGCGGTCGGTTGGCCTGGGCCATCGTTTCCATCAGCAGGGACGACGCCCGGGCTAGATGCTTCTCCACCGAGCTCCTGGAAATTCCCATGCGCCGAGCGACTTCGTACTGCGGCAGTTGTTCGACCCGGCACATCACGAATGCCTGTCCGCAGCGAGGAGGCAATCCATCGATCATCCATGCGAGCCGGCGCAATTCCTGGCTTGCTCCTGCGTGACGTTCAGGAGTGAGCTCGTGGTGTTCGCGCGAAACACCGGTATTTGTATCGATTGAAATAAAACACGAACGCCTGAAATGCTTGAACACCACCGAGCGCGCCACAGTAAACAGATAGGCGCGCCGCTCGAGAATTTGCTCTACCCGCTCCTGCGCGGCGATCAGCGCATAGGCTTCCTGCACGACGTCATCCACCTCGAGTCCCGTCGGCACCTGCGAGCGCAGCCGGCGCCGCAGCGCCGACTCATGGGGCAGGACATGACCGGTCAGCCAGTGCGTGCGTCGCGCATGCAGTGGCGCTTCGATGACCGCTTCCGTGCCCTCGTGTCGGAGGCTTCCGATGCCTGCTCGCGCGATCACTCGTACCGCCATTGTCGCCACCTCGTGTTCATTGAGAAGGTATGGAGCCGGTGGTGCCGGCCAGCCAGAACGGCTGCTTTCACTGCTAGACAACGATCCCCGGCGGAACGGAATCCACAACTTCCGATACACCTTTTTCATTCTTGCCGCGCGCTTCGGCTCCCTGCACGGCCATGCCTGCTTAGCTGACTTGACCGGGCTGTTCCTGAAGAAGTCGTTGCACTTCCTCCAGCGTTGGCATGGCGGCAAACGCACCTTTCCGGGTGACGGCCAGCGCGCCAACCGCCGCGCCGAAGCGCAAGGTGGCGACGATTGCGTCATGGTCCCGGCAGAACGCATCGAACGCGCCCCCCGTCCCGCCGCGTTCGGCCAGGCCATGGAGCACGCCGCCCACGAAGGCATCGCCGGCCGCCGTGGTATCGACCGGCAACACCCGAAAACCGGGCACTTCGCCATGGGCGTTGCGGGTATGCCAGTGCAATGGCGCGGCGCCATCAGTGACGATGACCCAGCGCGCCCGCGCAGCCAGCAGGCGGTGCAACACCTGTGCGCGGCCATCACTTCCGAACGGCCTGGCAAGGTAGTCCAGTTCCTCGCGCGAGAGCTTGACGAGATCGGCCTGCTCCAGCGCCTGCCACAGCCATGGCGTCGGGTCGACCTGCGCCGGCCACAGCATCGGGCGCAGATTGAGATCGAGGCTGACCACCGCACCGGCGGCGCGCGCGCGATCCATGCCAGCGAACGTCGTTTCGGCGATGCTCGGCTCAGTCAGGCTGTTGGAACAGACATGGAAGCAGCCAGTGCCATCGAAACAGGCAGGCTGGAAGTGTTCGGCCCGGAACAGCAGATCGGCTGCAGGCGGGCGGTAGAAACTGAAACTGCGTTCGCCCGCGCCGTCCAGCGCGACGAACGCCAACGCGGTCTTGGCCGCACTGGTGCGAACGATGCAGTCGGTGTTGACGCCGGACTCGGCCAGGCTGTCGGCGAGAAAGTCACCGAACATGTCGCAGCCCAACATGCCCGCGAAGTGGCTGCGCGCGCCCAGCCTGGCTGCGGCCACCGCGACATTGGCCGGTGCGCCGCCAGCGTATTGCAGGAAAGCGCGCGGCGCCTGCGGCGAAGCCGGTGGCTGCGCCAATAGATCGATCAAAATTTCGCCGAAACAAACAATCTTGCCCATCAGGTGTCAGCCTCCCCGGCCCATTTCGAGGCCAGCAGCGCTGCCACTCGCGACGGGCACCACGCATGAGACTGGCTGGAGCATGGACAGGATAGGAATGGACATGGAATCGGCTCGGATGCGATTGGAAGAAGAATCAGCCCTGACGCGCCGCGCTGCTCTCGCGGATGCGCAGTTGCACCGCCGCGACAGTACGCAGCGGTGGCGCATCGGGATTGGCCAGTCGCTGCAGCAGCAATGCGGCCGCTTGGCGCCCGCGCTCGCGCGGGTCGGCGGTCAACGTGGTCAACGGCGGCACCGCCACCGAGGCCTCGGAGATGTCGTCGAAGCCGGTAACGGCAAAATCGCCGCCCGGGCGGACGCCACGGGAGGTCAGACCCAGCATCAGCCCCAGCGCGACGGTGTCGTTGTAGCAGACCGCGGCGCTGGGACGCTCGCCATCGGCAAACAGTTCACCGGTGCGTGCTGCCGCCTCAAGGCGGTTGGGTGCCGACTCGATCATCCAGCTCGGCTGAACCTGCAGACCGGCCTCGGCCATTGCCTGCTGGTAGCCGGTGCGGCGTTGATGGCAGGAACTGGAAGCGGCATGACCGCCGAAGAAGGCAATCTGACGATGGCCACGCTCAAGCAAGTGGCGGGTGGCGAGATAAGCACCCTGCTGGTTATCCAACGTCAGGAAATCCCACTCGGCACCGGGCAGTTCGCGGTTGAACAGCAGCACGTTGGCGTGGGCGCCCAGCACCTGGTGCAGCTGCGCGGCGTCGCTGCCTTCGGCCGGCGACAGGATGAAACCGGTGGGCGTGTGCTCCATCAGCGTGGTCAATACCGCCTGCTGGCGCCTGGGCGATTCACCGGTGCTGCCCAGCAGCGTCACATATCCCTTGCCTCCCAATGCCTCGTCCACGCCAGCGGCGAATTCGGCGAAGAACGGGTTGGACAGGTCATTGATGACCAGCGCGATCGACGAGGAGGTACGCCGGCGCAGGTTGGCGGCTGTTCGGTTGTACACATAACGCTGTCGGCGCAGTTCGGCCTCGACCTTTGCACGTGTATCCACGTTGACCAGCGGGCTGCCGCGCAATACCAACGACACGGTCGCCCGCGACACCCCCACCGCCCGTGCAATGTCCGTCACCGTTACTGCCCGCTTGCCGGCCTTGCACGCATCCTTTCCATCGGGCGCTTCGTTCATGCCCGAGCCTCCGCTGCGCGCAACCGGCAATAGGCGAGACGCCATGACCCACTCCCGCCGTGGCAACAGGCCGATACCTCTCCTTGCGTGTAGCGCAGCATGTTCCGGTGGTGATGGGTCGAATGAATCACTACAAGCTCTCCCGATGCTCGGCGATGTAACAGGCACGATTCCATTTACTGATTTGCATCGTTACAAATGAAATAAGAATTGAATTTGTAACGATCCAAATAAACCACTTATCCAAGCATCATGCATTCTGCAGTGCATCATCAACTATGCCGCTGGCAGGTTTGGCGATGCGCGATCCCGTGAACCAAGGGTATGGACAGCTCCGGCTCCGGCCCTGCTGTCCATGGCAGCTCAGGTCAGCGGCGTCATCACGCCCTTCCGGTAGGCCGGACGCTCCTGCAGGCGCGCATACCAACCCGCCAGATGCGGCAGCTCCGGGCGCTGGATAGGCATCTCGAACCAGGCATAGGCGAACGCACCCAGCGGAATATCGCCCATCGCGAACGCCTCGCCGGACAGCCACGGCTGCCGCGCCAGTTCGGCATCGGCCAGCGCCAGCAGTTCGCTGCAACGCACCAGCGACGCGTCGATGCGCGCGGCGTCGCGGTCGGCCGGCGCGGTACGCACCACGCCCCAGAACAGGTCGCGGAAGGCGACGGCGAAGCTGGATATGGTCCAGTCCATCCACTTCTCGCTCTGCGCGCGCCGCGCCGGATCTTCCGGGTACAGCGTGCCCAGCGCATAGCGCGCCGACAGGTAACGGACGATCGCGTTGGACTCCCATACCGGCAGGCCGTGATCCTCGATCACCGGCACCAGTCCATTGGGATTCATCTCCCGGTATTCCGGCGTCTGCGTGCCGCCGAACGCGCCGCCCACCTCGATCGACTCGTAAGGCAGGCCGATTTCCTCGGCGCACCACAGCACCTTGCGCACGTTGCTCGAATTGTGGCGCCCCCAGATCTTCAGCATGCCCGCTCCCGTCGTGATCGATGCGAGGCCTGCACGATACGCCAGCTTCCGTCGGATGCCGGCAGACGCGGGAACGCGGCGCCGGTGCATCGCCGTCGCGGTGCATGCATCATCATGCGGCGCCCGGCTTCCCGGCCTTGGCCGCGGCCTTCTTCGGCAGCGCGCGCACATAGGACGACTTGCCGTCCTTCTTCAGCTCGAACAGGCCGATCGCCGCGAGCAGGTCGCTGAGTTTTCCGTAGCCGTAATTGCGCGGATCGAACGACGCCTGGTTGCCGATCTGGCTGCCGACCGGCCCCAGGTGCGACCAGCCGTCCTCGCCCTCGGACGCCGCGACCGCCCGGCGCAGCATCTTCACCAGCCGCGTGTCGCCGCGCAGCTCGGCGCCGCTCTTGCGTGGCCGCGCCTCGTCCCCCGCATCCGGGCCCACTTCGGGCGCGCTGGCATGCGACTGGCCCAGCGCTTCCAGATAGGTGAACTTCGAACAGGCGTTGACGAAGGGATCGGGCGTCTTCTTCTCGCCGAAGCCATAGACCTTCACTCCGTCGGTCAGCAGGCGCATCACCAGCGGGGTGAAATCGGCATCGCTGGAGACGATGGCGAAGCCATCCAGGTTGCGCGCATAGAGCAGGTCCATCGCGTCGATCACCATCGCCATGTCCGAGGCGTTCTTGCCCTTGGAATAGGCGAACTGCTGGATCGGCCGGATCGCATACTCGTGCAGCACCGATTCCCAGCCTTTCAAACGCGGGCTCTTCCAGTTGCCGTAGGCGCGGCGCACGTTGGCCACGCCGAAGCGCGCCACCTCGGCCAGCACCTCGTCGATCTTCGCCGCCGGCGCGTTGTCGGCGTCGATCAGCAGGGCGATGCGCTTCTCGGGATCGGACATGTCGTTCTCTCCATGGCATTCGGCTGGTTTCCAGTATCGATCATCGACATGACCGTGCGCACCCCGTGCGAAGATGGCGGCCGGTTGTCACGCCTTCCACCGGCCCCCACCGGAGTACCGCATGCCCCACGACCGCCCTCCCCGCCTGCTGATCGTCGGCGGTGGCTTCGCCGGCCTCTGGGCCACCCGCGCCCTCGCCGGGACGAAGCTGCGCATCACCCTGATCGACCGCCGCAACCATCACCTGTTCCAGCCGCTGCTGTACCAGGTCGCCACCGCCGGCCTGTCGGCGCCGGACATCGCCGCGCCACTGCGGCACATCCTCGGCCACCAGCGCAACGTCGAGGTCCGGCTCGGCGAAGTGGAGGCCATCGACAAGCACAACCGGCAGGTGCGGCTGCGCGACGGCGGCACGCTGGACTACGACCTGCTGCTGGTGGCCAGCGGCGCCACCCACGCCTATTTCGGCAACGACCAGTGGGCGCCGCATGCGCCGGGCCTGAAGACACTGGACGACGCCCTGGCCCTGCGCCGCCGGCTGCTGCTGGCATTCGAGAAGGCTGAAGCCGAACCGGATCCGGCGAAGAAGGCGGCGTGGCTCAGCTTCGCCATCGTCGGCGCCGGCCCCACCGGCGTCGAACTGGCCGGCACCCTGGCCGAGATCGCCCGGCACACCCTGCGCAACGAGTTCCGCCATATCGATCCGGCCTCCGCGAAAGTGCGCCTGATCGAAGCCGGGCCGCGGGTGCTGTCCAGCTTCCCGGAAGTGCTGTCGCTGAAGGCCCGCCGGCAACTGGAACGGCTCGGCGTGGAAGTGCATACCGGTACGCCGGTAACCGCCATCGACGCCGAAGGCTTCCACCTGGGCGAAAACTTCATCCCCGCGCGCACCGTGGTGTGGGCCGCCGGCGTCGCCGCCTCGCCGCTGGCGCGCACATTGGACACGCCGCTGGACCGTGCCGGCCGCGTGCAGGTGCAGCCGGACCTCACCGTGCCCGGCCATCCGGAGATCTTCGTCGCCGGCGACCTGGCCGCACTGGTGCAGGCCGATGGCCGCCCGGTGCCGGGCGTGGCGCCGGCCGCCAAGCAGATGGGCAGGTACGTGGCCGGAGTAGTCCGCGCGCGGCTGCAGCAACGCCCGCCACCACCGCCCTTCCGCTACCGCGACCAGGGCAACCTCGCCACCATCGGGCGCATGGCCGCCATCGTGCACATGGGCCGCCTGAAGCTCTCCGGCCTGCTTGCCTGGTGGTTCTGGCTGGCCGCGCACGTGTTCTTCCTGATCGGCTTCCGCAACCGGCTGGTGGTGCTGCTCAACTGGGCAGTCGCGTACTGGAGCTACCAGCGCAGCGCCCGGATCATCTTCGGCGACGCCGACGGCGAACCACGCGATAGCGGGCCGCCGCGGGAGTGAACGCCGGCAGTGTCACGCACCGTCGGGTGCGAAGCGCTCGAACACCTGCTGCCCGGTCAGCTTCTCGGTATCGTTGGCTAGTTCGTAGAACGCCGGCTTCTCGTCGATGAATATCTGGCTCTTGAGCTGGAATTCCTGCTGCTGGAACAGCCCGGCCGGCAGCATGTATTCGCCGGTCGGCAGCAGGCGGTAGAACAGATGGGTGCCGCAGGCCGGGCAGAAGCCGCGCTCCGCCCAGTCGGAGGAACGGTAGGCAGCGGGCTGCGCTCCCTCGAAGCGGACATCGCTGCCGCAATGCACCGCGAACATCGGCCCGCCCGACCAGCGCCGGCACATCGCGCAATGGCACAGGCCGACGTCGCCGGCCTCGCTGGCGACCACTTCGATCGCGCCGCAAAGACACTGTCCCTTCATCACCGTCTCCGTTCATGGATGCAGGAGCGCGAATCTACACCGCCGCGATGACACCGGAATCCCCGCATCGCAGCCGCGCAACGAAAAAGCCCGGGTTTCCCCGGGCTTTTCCTTCCCTATGTCGTCGAACCGCTGGACGATCAGGCGGCGAACAGCGCCTTCATCTTCTTCAGCGCGTTGGCCTCGATCTGGCGGATGCGCTCGGCCGACACGCCGTACTCATCGGCCAGTTCCTGCAACGTCACCTTGCTGTCGGCATCCAGCCAGCGGCGGGCGATGATGTCGCGCGAACGCTGATCCAGGTTGGCCAGGCCCTCGCGCAGCAGCTGCATCTGGTTCTCCTCGCTGTCCTCGCGCTCGTAGGCCTGCGACGGGTCCTCGTCGCGCGCGACCAGATACGCCGCCGGCGACGGCGGCGCGTGGTCGTCGTCCTCGTCCGCCGGCGCGTCGAAACCGACGTCGCGGCCGGACAGGCGCGACTCCATCTCCATCACTTCGCGCTCGGAGACGTTCAGGTCCCTGGCCACCGCGCTGACCTCGGCGGCGTTCATCCAGCCCAGGCGCGTCTTGGACTTGCGCAGGTTGAAGAACAGCTTGCGCTGCGCCTTGGTCGTGGCGACCTTGACGATGCGCCAGTTCTTGAGGATGAACTCGTGCATCTCGGCACGGATCCAGTGCACCGCGAAGGACACCAGGCGCACGCCCATGTCCGGGTCGAAGCGCTTGACCGCCTTCATCAGGCCGATGTTGCCTTCCTGGATCAGGTCGCCCAGCTGCAGGCCGTAGCCGTTGTAGCCGCGGGCCACGTGCACGACGAAGCGCAGGTGCGAATGCACCAGCTCGCGCGCGGCGTCCAGATCCTGACCGTCGCGGAAGCGGCGCGCCAGTTCCTGTTCCTCATCGACCGACAGCACCGGGATCTGGTGCACGGCACCGATGTAGGCATCCAGCGAACCCAGCGCGCTGGGAATCGGAAGATTGTTCGCCACAAGGGCAGTAGAGGTGTTCGGGCTCATAGGACCTCATCTTAGCAGTCGAACTATTGGACTGCTCGGTACAGAAAAAGTTCCAGCGTTCCAGATCTGTCGTTAAAACCCCCGGAAACACCTCGAAACCTCCCCATTCGGACCAATGGGAAGCCTGCGCAGGCTAGCAGCAAGCCTGTCACCGGCGTATGACAGGACACCACGGCGTTCAGCCGCCGGCGAGCCGGGCTTCCAGCTCCGTCCTGGGCGGCAGGCGCCAGTCGATCGGGGCCTGGCCGCGACGGGCCAGATAGTCGTTGGTCTGGGAGAAATGCCGGCAACCGAGGAAGCCGCGGTGGGCCGACAGCGGCGAGGGGTGCGGCGCTTTCAGCACGCGGTGGCGGCGGGTATCGATGACCTTGCCCTTGGCCTGGGCGTAGCTGCCCCAGAGCAGGAACACCAGCCCCTCGCGCTCGCGGTTGAGCACATCGACCACGTGATCGGTGAACCCTTCCCAGCCCTTGCCCTGGTGGGCGCCGGCGCGGCCTTCCTCGACCGTCAGTACGGCGTTGAGCAGCAGCACGCCCTGCCATGCCCAGGGCAGCAGGCAGCCGTGGTCCGGGCGCCGGAACGGCAGAACGACGTTGCCGTCGTCCTCCAGTTCCTTGTAGATGTTCAGCAGCGACGGCGGCACCGGCACGCCGGGCATCACCGAAAAACACAGGCCGTGCGCCTGGCCGAAGCCGTGGTACGGGTCCTGGCCGAGCACGACCACCTTCACCTGCTCGAACGGCGTGGCGTCGAACGCGGCGAATATCTGCGGCCCCGGCGGGAACACCCGCGCGCCGGCGGCCTTGCGCTGGCGCAGGAAGGCCGACAGTTCGCGCATTTCCGGGCGCAGCAGCCAATCGCCGATGCGCGCCTTCCAGCTCGGTTCGAGCTGGACGATCGGGGCTGCGCTCACAGCACCACCGTCGGCTGCGCCAGCCGGGTCAGGCGCAGTTGGAACAGCACCTTGGTCACCAGCAGGCGTTCCTCGATCGGCTTCTGCACCAGGTCGTTGGCGCCGGCCTGCAGCAGCGCGGACTGGTTGTGCGGGTTGCTGTCGCCGGTCATCACCAGCACCGGCAGGCGCCGCTTGCCGTAGCCGAAATCGATGCGCACGCGCTCGACCACATCGCGGCCGTTGAGCTCGCCCTTGAGGGTGACGTCGGTCAGCACCAGGTCGATGCGCCGCGTGGTGCGGCCCAGCGATTCGGCAGTGAGCAGCGAGAACGCGTCCTCGGCGGTGAGCACGTGCACCACATGCAGGTCGTGGCGTTCGAGCATGCGCTTGGTGGCCTCGGCCACCACCCGGCTGTCCTCGACGTAAAGCACCGTGGCGCCGGGCACCGGCTCGGGCTGCACATAGCCGCGGATGAAGGTCGCCAGCGCCTCGTGGCCCAGCGCCTTGTCGAAATAATCGGTGACGAACTCGTTGAAGCGGCGCTGCTCCAGGTGGCGCTGCGCATCGCCGGACACCACGATCACCGGCACGTAGGCCTGCCCGGCCGCTTCACGCACGCTGCGCGCCAGCGCCAGGCCATCGCCGTCGGGCAGCGCCAGCGAGGTGGTGACCAGGTGCACCGGCCCGGCTTCCAACGCCTTGCGCGCCTCGTCGAGACCGGCACAGCCCACCACCTCCACGTCCGGCAACTCGCGCTGCAGCACGTCGGAGATCAGTTTGCGCACCAGTTTGGAGCCATCGACCACCATCACCCGGGGGGCGTCGCTGATCAGATGCTTGAGTTCGTGCGTGGACATGCGCGTGTCAGGTGTCGGTCGGGCGAGTCTGCCTGAGGAAGTGCCCGGTCACCAGCCACGCCCCCAGCCAGCCAAGAATCACCGTGCCCAGCAGCACCAGCCCCGAATGCAGGGCATCGAGCCCGTGCAGGGCGAACGGGCTGCCGTAACTGCCCGACAGCGCCGCCAGCGGCGGGCGCAGGGCTAGGCCGCAGGCGCCGACCAGCGCCAGCGCCAGCGCACCTGCGCCCAGGCCGTACCAGGCGCCCAGGTAGATGAAGGGACGCCGGATGAAACCGTCGCTGGCGCCGAGCAGCTGCAGTACGCCGATCTCCTCGCGCCGCGCCTGGATGTCCAGGCGCACGGTATTGCCGACCACCAGCACCGCGCCCAGCCCCAGCAGCAGCGACAGCACCTGCACCAGCCGCGCGCCGAAACCGAGCCAGGCGTCCAGGCGCTGGCGCCACAGCGCATCGTGCTGGACCAGGTCGGCCTGCGGTAGCGCCTCCAGCGACCTGGCCAGCGCCACGTCCTCGCCGCCTGCCGGGGTGACGATCAACAGCGTCGGCAGCGGGTTCCCGCCCAGCGCGTCGATCGCCTCGCCCAGCCCGGCGCTCTCGCGCAGTTCGGCCAGGCCCTCGTCGGGCGTGCGCAGCACCACGCCGGCGACGTCGGCGCGCGCGCGCAGGCTCGCGGCCACTTCCTGCGCGGTGGTGCCATCGATCTCGGGCTTGAGGAACAGGTTGATGTCGCGCGACTGCTGCACGCTGCCGGAAAAAACCTTGAGGTTGTCCAACGCGATCGACAGGCCCAGCGGCAGGGCCAGCGCCAGCGCCATCACCGCCACGGTCAACGCCGTCGCCCAGGGCTTGCGCAATGCGCGGCCGAGGCTGAAGACGACGCTGTGCAGGTGATGGGCGAACCACACGCCCAGCCGCGACGGCGCCGCGGCTCCGGTATTGGCGGCCTTGTTCGCCGCCTCCTTCTTCGCACCCTTGCTCATTCGGCCAGGTCCTGCGGCGAGATGTCGTCGACCAAGCGGCCGTGGTCCAGGATCAGCACGCGCTTGCGCATGTGCTTGAGCAGCGCCAGGTCATGGCTGACCACCAGCACGCTGGTGCCGCGGCCGGGCAGTTCGGCGAACAGCGACATGATTTCCGCGGCGAGGGTGGGGTCGAGGTTACCGGTCGGCTCGTCGGCCACCAGCAGCTTCGGTTCGGCGACGATCGCGCGGGCGATGCCCACGCGCTGCTGCTCGCCGGCCGACAACTGCGTGGGCAACGCCTTCTCGCGATGCCCCAGGCCCATGCGCTCGAGCACCGAACGCACGCGCTTGCCGGTATCGGCGCGGCGGTCGCCGCGCAGGATCAGCGGCAGCGCCACGTTCTCGCCGATGGTGCGGTCGGTGAGCAGGCGATGGTCCTGGTGGACCGCGCCGACCTCGCGCCGGTGCAGGGCCACCTTGCCGCCGCGCACCTTGAGCAGGTTGCGTTCGCCGAACAGCACCGCGCCACGGGTCGGGCGTTCGCTCAGGTGGATCAGTTTCAGCAGGGTGCTCTTGCCGGCACCGGAATGGCCGGTGACGAACAGCATCTCGCCGGCCGCCACTTCGAAGCTGACGTCCACCAGCGCCTGGTGGCCGCCCGCATAGTGTTTGCTGACATTGTCGAAACGCAGGACGCTCATGCGCCGATTATGCCGGAGGCGAAGCGCGGCGTGCATCGCGCGGGGCGACGGCGGAAACGAAACAGGAGCGCACCGGGGTGCGCTCCTGCGGTCGACAAGGCGGCCGGCCGTCGGCCGGCAGCATCGCGATCAGTCGCCCGACAGCATCCGGCGGATCTTGCGGCCCAGGCGGGTCAGGAACGAATCGCTATCGTTGCCGGACTGGCGCATCGGCGTGGCCGGCACCTGCACCGGGCCATTGCCGACGGCCGCCGCTGCGGCTGCGGTTTCGACGCCCTCTACCGGACGGCCGTGACGACGACGGCGACGCTTGCGCGGCGCGCGCTCGCCCTCGACCGCAGCTTCCGGCGCACCTTCGGCACGCGGCGGGCGGGGCGGACGCGGTGCCGGCGCGGCTTCGGCGGAAGCTGCCACCTGCTCTCCTTCCACGCGCGGCTTGCGCGGGCCACGCGGACGGCGCTCGCCGTCGCGACGCTCGCCGCGGCCACCGCCGGAACGACCGCCGCTGCGGCCGCCGCCCCGACGCTCTTCCTCGGCGGCGCGGGCTTCGCGCGCCTCGCGGAAGATCGTGCCGACGCTCTCGTTTTCCTCGCCCTCACCCTCGCCCTCGGCCGGCGCCGCGCGCTCCGGGCGCGGCAGTGCGGTCAGCAATTCCTTGGTGACCGGCTCGGAGGGAATCTTCTGCTCGATGTAGGCCTCGATGTCCGGCAGGCTCATCGCATAGCGCTCGCAGGCGAAGCTGATCGCGTCGCCTTCCTCGCCCAGCCGCGCGGTGCGGCCGATACGGTGCACGTAATCCTCGGCGTCGAACGGCAGGTCGTAGTTGTAGACGTACTTGATGCCGTCGATGTGCAGGCCACGCGCCGCCACGTCGGTGGCGACGAGAATTTCCAGCTGGCCCTTCTGGAAGCGGTTGAGCAGGCTCTCGCGCTTCTTCTGCGGCACGTCGCCGGACAGCACGCCGACGCGGTAGCCCGCCCGCTCCAGCGCACGCGCCACGCGCTCGACGAATACCTTGGTGTTGACGAACACCATGGTGCGCGCGCCCTCGCTGCGCGAGAGCAGGCCCAGCAGCAGCGGCAGCTTCTCCTCGTCGGACGGGAAGTAGATGCGCTGGCGCACGCGGTCGGCGGTGATGTTGTCGGTTTCCACCACCAGCTTCTGCGGCTCGTTCATGTGTTCGTAGGCCAGCTCCAGCACGCGGTGGCTGAGGGTGGCCGAGAACAGCAGCGTCTGCCGGGTGGTGCGCTCGGGCATGCGCCGCAGCAGGAAGCGGATGTCCTTGATGAAGCCCAGGTCGAACATGCGGTCGGCTTCGTCCAGCACGCAGATCTCGCAGGCATGCAGCGAGACCACCTTGTGCTGCTTGACGTAGTCGATCAGGCGGCCCGGGGTGGCGATGATCACGTCCACGCCCTTCTGCAGCAGTTCGCGCTGCTTGTCGTAGTCGACGCCGCCGTAGACCAGGGCGAAGCGCAGGCCCGAGTCGGAGGCGAACTTCATCGCGTCCTTGTGGATCTGGATCGCAAGCTCGCGGGTCGGCGCCAGGATCAGCGCGCGCGGGTCTTCCGGCTTGCGGTCGGCCAGCGCTGGCCGGCTCAGCAGCCGGTTGATGACCGCCACCAGGAAGGCCAGCGTCTTGCCGGTGCCGGTCTGCGCCTGGCCGGCGACGTCGCCGCCAGGCAGGGCCACCGGCAGGGTCAGCGCCTGGATCGGGGTACAGCGGGTGAATCCGGCTCCTTCCAGCCCGGCCAGCAGGGCCGGTTGCAGCTCGAAGGAGGAAAAAGTCACATCGGTCAGCGGTTTGTCGCTCATTATTCGGTCTTGGTAGTGCCATCCGGCCAGGTTGGCCAGGCGGCTTGCATCGTATCGGGCACCGTCGCACACTGCGGCCCCTGCGCCGGGTCGCGCGACGCCAAGGCCAAGCCTTTATGTCCGCGCAATGCCCCAGTTTAGCGCAATGCGGCAGCCAACCCGGCATGGGCCGTCGCATTGCCCCAGGAGACTCCTCAAGTGAGCGATAAGGTTCTACACGTCGGCGATGCCGATTTCGACGCCGCCGTGCTGCAGTCCGACACCCCCGTGCTGGTGGACTTCTGGGCCGAATGGTGCGGCCCGTGCAAGATGATCTCGCCGGTGCTGGACGAACTGGCCGACGCCTACGACGGCAAGCTGAAGATCGCCAAGCTCAACGTCGACGAGAACCGCGCCACCGCGGTCAAGTACCACGTGCGCTCGATCCCGATGCTGCTGCTGTTCAAGGACGGACAGATCCAGGCCACCCAGATCGGCGCCGTCGGCAAGGGCCAGCTGAGCCAGATGATCGACAAGGCGCTGGTCTGATCTTCCCCGCCGGCGGCCACGGCCGCCGGCTCCGGGCCAGCCTTGCCGCAGGCCCAACGGGCGTTTCCCGCCACCTTGCACCGCCGCGCGCGGCGGTGTTAGTGTCGCGACATCCGGCAGCGTTCGCCTGCCGCACCCTCCGGCCGGGTTCTCGTCCGGATCATTCCCAACCAGTTCGCCGCCCCATCGGGCGCTCGCACGTCAGCGAGAGGAATCAAGCACTTGTCCGAGAACACTCCTTCCGAAACCGGGAGCGCCGACGCGCCCGTCGAGAAGCGCGTGCGCAAGCCGCGCGTCGCCAAGGCCACCGAGGCCGGCGACAGCAGCAGCTCCGCCCCCGCCGCTCCCGCCCAGTCCGCCCTGCCGCTGCCGGCTGGCGACACTTCCCCCGCTCCCGCCGCTCCTGCCCCGGGCAATGAAGGCCAGGCGCCCGCGCCGGCCGGCAACCCCCAGGCTGGCCAGGACGGCGGCGAGCCGCGCAATGGCGATGGCAATCAGTCGCGCCACGGCCAGCAGAACCAGCAAAACCAGCAAAACCAACAGGGCCAGGGCAACCGCCGCGACCGCTTCCGCAACCGCCGCGAGCGCAACCGCGACCGTTTCCGCGACGATGGCGGCATGCCGCAGGACGGCGGCAACGAGACCTTCGTGCCGCGCCCGCACCCGAACGTGCCCGAAGGCTTCCCGGCCTATTCGCTGAGCGACCTGAAGCGGATGCCGGCGCACAAGCTGCTGGAGATCGCCGAGCAGCTCAGCATCCACGACGGCGTGGCGCGCGCGCGCAAGCAGGACGTGATCTTCGCCCTGCTGAAGGTGCTGACCCGCCACGGCGACGGCGTCGCCGCCGACGGCGTGCTGGAAATCCTGCCCGACGGCTTCGGCTTCCTGCGCGCGGCCGAGGCCAGCTACCTGGCCGGCCCGGACGACACCTACATCTCGCCCAGCCAGATCCGCCGCTTCAACCTGCGCACCGGCGACCACATCGCCGGCCGCATCCGCTTCCCGAAGGACGGCGAGCGCTATTTCGCGCTGAACATCGTCGACACCATCAACGGCGAGCCGATCGAAGCGTCGAAGAACAAGGTGCTGTTCGAGAACCTGACCCCGCTGTTCCCGCGCAAGCGCTTCACCCTGGAACGCGGCAATGGTTCCTCGGAAGACATCACCGGCCGCATCCTCGACCTGATGGCGCCGCAGGGCAAGGGCCAGCGCGCGCTCATCGTCTCCCCGCCCAAGGCGGGCAAGACGATGATGATGCAGCAGATCGCCACGGCCATCACCACCAACCACCCGGAAGTGCACCTGATCGTGCTGCTGGTGGACGAGCGCCCGGAAGAAGTGACCGAAATGCAGCGCACCGTGCGCGGCGAAGTCGTCTCTTCGACCTTCGACGAGCCGGCCGCGCGCCACGTGCAGGTCGCCGAGATGGTGATCGAGCGCGCCAAGCGCCTGGTCGAGCACAAGAAGGACGTGGTGATCCTGCTCGACTCGATCACCCGCCTGGCTCGCGCCTACAACAACGTCGTGCCCAGCTCCGGCAAGGTGCTGACCGGCGGCGTGGACGCCAACGCCCTGCACCGCCCGAAGCGTTTCTTCGGTGCCGCACGTAACGTTGAAGAAGGCGGCTCGCTGACCATCATCGCCACCGCGCTGGTCGAGACCGGCTCGAAGATGGACGAGGTGATCTACGAGGAATTCAAGGGCACCGGCAACAGCGAAGTGCACCTGAACCGCCGCATCACCGAGAAGCGCGTCTACCCGGCCATCGACATCAACCGCTCCGGCACCCGCCGCGAGGACCTGCTGATCGAGCCGGAGCTGCTGCAGAAGATCTGGATCCTGCGCAAGCTGCTGCACCCGATGGACGAGATCGCGGCGATGGAATTCCTGCTCGACAAGATGAAGAACACCAAGTCCAACGACGAGTTCTTCGGTTCGATGAAGCGCTGATTCCCGATGTATCGAAGAGCCCCGCAATGCGGGGCTCTTTCGTTTCCGCTGCCAGCCGCCGGCGCGCTCAGCCTTCCAGCGGCGTCAACAGTCTCGGTCCCTTGCCGCGGCCCGCCATGTAGATGCCGCCATCGGCCAGCGCGTCCGAGCCGTTTTCCCAGTCCTCGTCGCTGATCCACGGCGCGCGCTCGCGCGGCCCGGGGATGTAGGCGCGCCACACGCCGTACTCGTCGTCCGGCAGCGATCGTCCCTTGTCGACGATCGCATAGCGCACCGGCACGCGTATGTTCCAGTGCGGCTGGTCCGCCTCCGCGCCCGCCGCCGGCACGCGGAATTCCCATCTGCGTGCGGCGGCCATCGCGTTGCTGCCCAGCACCTGACGGAACTTCCGCATCTGGCTCTCGCTGGCCACCACGGTCATGTTGACCTGTTCCACGTAGAGGTCCGCGACACGGCCGTCGCGCCCGACCTTGAGGATCAGGTAGACATCGCCCTGCGCGCCCATCTCGTACATCGGGCGCGGATAGGTCGGCGGCGACATGTTCGACGCAGTGACCGACGTCCTGCTTTCAGGGTCGTAGGTCTCGAAGCCTGCACTGCGGATGGACACCTGCGTATTGCCGTCTTCCAGCCGTTTGCCGACCAGGCGCAGCATCAGCGGCGAGCGCGCGGCGACGGGCTTGCCGTCACGGACCACCGGCTCGAAGGACCAGGCCATCACCGACGACTGGACGAAACGCGCCAATCCTTCGCTCAGCCGATCCTGCTGATCCAGCCGCACCGCTTCCACGCTGCCATCGGGCGCGATATCGATCTGTCCCGACAACTGCATGCCCATCTCGGCCTGCTTGCGCACACCGCCCGGCCCGACGGCGGATGCGGCACCGGCCGCCAGCAGCAGCACGGCCAGTGCTCCCCAACGATGCAACGACTTCAACATGAGGCTCTCCCTGTCGATCATGGTCCGGCGACGACTGTACCGTTTCCGGGGCCGGCGTTCACGCCAGCCGCAGCCCACGCGGATACGGCGGATTATCGGGAAACTCGCCACGGGCGAAGGCGGCCTGCAGGCCGCGCCACCATTGCGGATCGAACAGCTCGCCGTGCGCCTCGCGTACCGCCTCCATCAATGGATGCGGCAGCCCCATGAACAGCGGGAAGCGCTCGGGAAACACGTCATTGGGCGCGATGTGGAACCAGGGCTCGGCGGCCATGGCCTCTTCGGCGTTGCGCGGCTGCGGCCAGTCGCGGAAATTGCAGTCGCCCACCCGGCACAGTTCGTCGTAGTCGTAGAACACGGCGCGGCCGTGGCGCGATACGCCGAAGTTCTTCAGCAGCATGTCGCCGGGGAAGATGTCGTTGCGCGCCATGTCGGCGATGGCCTGGGCGTAGTCCAGCGCCGCCGCGCGCGCGGCCTCGGTGGCCTGTTCGCGCAGGTACAGGTTGAGCGGACGGAAGCGCCGCTGCACGTAGCACAGCGAGATCACCAGGTCGTCGCCCTCCACGCGCACGCTGCGCGCGCAGCTGCCCAGCAACTCGTCGCGCAGTTCCGGGGCGAAGCGCGCCAGCGGGAAGCGCAGGTGGCGATAGGGCTGCGCGTCGAGCAGGCGACCGATGCGGTCCAGATTGAACACCAGCGCGTAGCGGTCCTCCACGTCCTGCCTGCTCATGGTCTTGGGCCAGGCGAAGCGGTCGCGGATCAGCTTGAACACCAGCGGGTAGCTGGGCAGGGTGAACACCGCCATCACCATGCCCGGCGTGCCCTCGGCCTGCACCAGCCGCTCGTTCGCATGCTGCTGGAAATGGCGGAAGAAGGTGCGGTAGCGCTCGGTCTTGCCCTGCTTGGCGCGGCCGAGCACGGTATAGATCTCGTCCACCGGCTTGCCCGGCAGCAGGCTGCGCAGGAACACCACCGCGTCGGCGACGGTGGGCAGGTCGGCCTGGAAATAGCTGCGCGAGACGCCGAACAGGTGCGCCACGTCGCGGCGCCGGCTCAGCACCGCCTCCGCGCGCAGGCCGTCGCCGTCGTTGACCAGCGCGATCACGCACGGCGAGAAGCGGTGCTCGCCGAACACGCGGCCGACGAGGTACGCGCGGCGCTCGCGGTAGAACACGGTTTCCAGCAGCTCGATGGCGCGCACCGGGTCCGGCCCCCAGTGCGCGAGGTCGTCCTGCAGCCGCACGGCGATGGCGGCGGCGCAGCGCAGGCGGTGCCGGTACGGCACGTCGAAGCGGTAGTCGGCCAGCATGCGCTCGAAGGCATCGGCCGGACGCGCCTCGGAAACGGTATAGACGTGGCGCGCGACCGGATGGGTGATGGCATCGGACGGTTCGATATCGATCGCCATGAACTCGATGGCATCGTCCACGCCGTGGGTGGCGAACAGCCGCCGGGTCAGGGTGTTGTAGAAGGTCTTGTACAGCTCGCCGTCGATCAGCCCTTCGACCAGCACGGCGAAGGCCACGCGTACCTGCATCCACGACCCGCGGGCGGGCGTACTGCCTGCGATGGCCTGCAGGCGTGCCATGCACTCGCCGATGCACCGGTCGTACAGCGCGATGCGCTCGACCGCGTCGATGCGCGCCGCCGCCCAGTCGCGCTGCTCGAAGCGCAGCCGCGCGCGCCGGGTGATGGCGGAAAAGCGCGCATGGTAGTCCTCGAAACCGTCGCGGATGCAGGCGGCGATGGCGTGGGCGGATTCAGTGGCAGGCATCGGCATTGCGGGAGTCGGGGCGCCGGGCTTCACCCTACCGCACCAGGGTGACGCGTGCCGCCCCCCGTAGGAGCGACTTCAGTCGCGATGAGGCTTTACCGGTGAAGCCCTTTCGCGACTGAAGTC
>NZ_JASCOS010000039.1:0-28988 GCF_029959705.1 Stenotrophomonas sp. PS02297
CATCTGGGGTGGAGCGAAGGCCCTGCGGCGCTGGCGCGCCGCTGCTCCGCGCTGGGGTGGGTCGGTGGGGTGAGGCGGGGCTTGGGTTGTGCAGCCCTTCCTGCTTGAAGCACAGTAGCCAGGGGCTGAGATCTGGGTGGGACGGTCTCAGCGAAAGACGAACACTTCGAGGGGAATGCGAATGGGCTGGCTCGTCGTTTTGGCTGTCACTTACTTCATCGCCGTGTACTTGGTCGTCAACTCGGAAAGCAAGTCCACGCGAGTTGTCGTTCTCGTGGTCTGGGCGCTACTTGGGCTGGCGATCGGCCACTTTGCTTTGAGACTCTTTGGCTAGCTGGGTAAGCAGCTGTTCCTTGGTCCAGTTGTGGACAGTGAGGCTCCAGCAGAACAGCATGGCCAGGCCTAGGACGCCCCATGCGGTGGCGCAGATCGCATCCTCGTGCTTTGGTTTCAGCTTCATGGCGATCCTCCTGACGTGCAGGTCAAGGTAGGCGGGCGAGGTTGGGCGTCAAGGATGGCGGGATGTTTGGCAAGTAGTTCATGGCCATGCTGGCGGCGGTGGAGCCGCGTCACCGGGTGAGGGCCGAAGGCAGGCCGCCGCAGGCGGCCAGAGCCCTGGACCCCGGCCAGGAACACCCCGCCCAAAGGGCGGGCCGGGGTGGGGCAGGTCTCACCGCTGGATCGGTGGAAGCTAGCCACCAAAGCGCGGCGATAACCCCCTATGACACCAGGCCGGCAGGGGCGAAGCCCCCGGCGCTGTTGCTTTTCCCTCCCGATCAAAGATCGGCGCGCGCGCTAGCGCGCCCTTCAATCCTTGAAGCTCTAAAGCCTCAAGAGCTCTAAAGCCTTCGGGCGCGCGCGTGCGCCCGCGCGATGCACAATCGGAAATGCCAGCTGATTCAATAGCTTGGCGAAAGCGCCAAATGGCCGATTTTTCGCGGTGATACCCACCCCCTGGCGCGGTGATACCCACCTTGTTTTCGCGGTGATACCCACCCCCTGGCGCGGTGATACCCACCTTTTCGCGGTGATACCCACCCGAGAGCAGATCGCGCCTGGCGCGGTGATATCCACCTTTTCGCGGTGATAACCACCCGAGAGCAGATCGCGCCTGGCGCGGTGATATCCACCCTTGGCGGGTGGATAAGCCTGCCTTGACGACGCTGGGATTTCTGTTTGCATGCAGCCGACCTCCAGCACGGACTTGCAATGCGCGACCTGTCTTCTCCCTCATACCACGTCAATGGCGAACCCCTGTCGGTAAATCGCGTGACCCGACTAACCGCGTCCCAGGAGAAGCGCTTGGTTGCGGCCGCAAAAAGCAGTGGTGTGAAGGTGGGGGCGTATATGCGTGCGGTTCTGGATTACGCGGCGAGCCAGGGGTGGAAGGTTGAACAGCGTGCCGACATTTGCGAGCGAGTAGTGGGCGAGAGTAAGGGAGCGCGTCATGGCTGACGGTTCGGAGCTCGTTGTCAAAAAAGCGGCTGAGCTCGCACCACTGCCGCTGTCGATTGCGCGCAGCGCCTTGTTTAGCGTTGCACCTAGTGGTCCATCATCGAAGCACCGCGTCATTCCGACGGCGAAGAAGGGGGTCAACGCGGCGATCACATACACGGGTCCGCATCTGAGCATGGAACACTTCAGGTTGTGGCAGTCCCTGCTTTTCCTGGCTGATCAGCGTGGTCAGCTCGGTGGCGATGAGTTCGAGGTGTCGTTGTCAGAAGTGCTTCGTCATATGGGGAAGACCTACAAAGACAAGGAGCTCAAGCAGAAGGTTTTCGATGTTCTGACCGAGCTAAAGGCGGCTGTCGTCACGGTGACTTCCGACCGAGTGAACTACGAGTCGAACAGCCTGATCGATGTGGCAAAGCTGGACCTTAGCTCTCGCATGCTGACCGTGCGGTTCGGGGAAGCGATCGCCGGCAAACTGCTGGATCGTGAGATCCTGAGGAACGACATCGCACGCTCGCGCGAGCTAAAAAGGCACCACTTGGCCATCTGGCTGCATGGCTTCATTTCAAGTCAGGCAAGCCGGTCTGACAAAAAGGAAACGAAGCACACCTTCTCCGTTGACGAACTGCGCCGCCTATGTGGTTCCCAGGCGAAGGAGCGCAGGCATTTCTGTGAAGACCTGGGGCGGGCTCTGAGCAGGTTGAAGGAGGGCGAGAAGCCTCTGGTGACCCACTGGGACTGGGATGACCTGCGGACGAAGTCCAAGGTCATCGTCACGAAGAGCCACACGCTGGTGAAACTTCTGGAAGAGGCGCCAGGTGTCGCACGCGAACGCGAGCGGGCTGAGCAGGGGAAGAGCCGACCTGCAAAGCCTCGTTTCAAGACTCAGGGCGAAATCAACTCGCCGCAGGGCGGGCTGGTGCTGTGATGTCCGTTGTTCTGCGCCAACGACAACAACGAGGAGCGAGTTCGTAGTCATGGTCAACCCGCTTAGCCAGCCCTTCGTCAGGGGCCAAATGACGGTCGCGAGCCCCACTGATGCAGCCAGGCAGCAGCTTCATGACGATGTTGATCAAGGGTTGAAGGGGCACATGGAGGCCATGATTGGCACCTGCCCTGTCTACAGGTCATGGAAGCGCGCCATGCCTGGGCGAACCCCGGCAGCGATCGCCAAGTACCAGAAGCAGCATGGAAGGCACAGCGACGTAGCTGTTGACGCCGAGATCGCCAGCGCGAACTTTGTGCTACCCCTAGGCCAGGTTCTCTATCACGGTGGTCACTTCTTCGGAAGCGCTGCTGCTAACGGGTCAAGCGTGGCATTGGCGAAACCGCTTTCAGCAAGCCTGCTTCCATGTGTTGCGCGGATGGTGACCATACACAGCGCAAAGGCATACAAGGCAGGAGTGCTCGAGCTTATGGTGATGACGATCCGAAGTGCCAGCGTGCGCGCGTTCGTCATGAATGGCAGGGGAAACCTCGGGCACGAGCATGAAGTGCTTCTCGGGTCAGGCGCAACACTCATTCTGAGGAGCGTCACGCCTGTGCAAACTGGCTTCCGGGCAACGGCGGTCGATCAGCCGGCGAAACTCATTCCAACGCGGTACCTCGAAGTGGATGTGGTCTAGGGCGTTTCCTACCCCCACGCGCGGCATCCCCCGATGCCAGTCTTCTCCCACTCACGCCATCCTATCCCTGCCGCCTGCGCAGCCAGATCGGAACCCCGCTAGCCGACTATCGTCAGGTGCGGCCGTGAAGCTGAGCCGTCCTGGAAGGACAAGGCGGCTCCCCCTCCTTCCGCGGGCACGCTGCTGCGGCACACTGCTCTCAGATCGATCGAGAGAAGCGCATGTCCCAGCACCTGACCATCATCCGCGAGATCTTCCCGTCCCAGATCTACCTCACGCCAAAGGAAATCGCGCGTGTTCTCCACGGCCCTGGACGGGACACCAGGAAGCGAACCGAGGACGTGCGACGGCGACTCGACGATGGTTCGCTAATCCCCGGCCTGCGTAAGCGGCCTGGTCAGAGGCGATGGCTGGTCAAGATTGTCGACCTGGCTTGGGCGCTTGATGCAGAGGCGTCCAGACAACCTCAACCAGAAGCGAGGTATTACACCCCAGCGCCGCATGGCCGCTTCAAGAACCTTGGACCACGCTTGGTCCGATAGTCCAACCCGGCATCGTTGACGAACGCCAACATTCTGCTACTCGTGGTTACAACACCACCACCACGAGGAACACACCATGCGAAAGCCAGGCCCGAACAGCGGCAAGGTTATGCCGGACAAGGGGCAGATCCATAAGGCACGGGTCGTCGGAACACGCATCAGTGGAGGGCAGGCCGAGAAGCTCGGGGCACTGGCCACTGAGAGCAACATGACCGAGTCGACCTACATCCGGCATGTCATCCAACGGGCCATTGCCGAGGGCTGGGTCTTCAAGATGGAAATGTCGTTTTCACCTGCTCCGGCGTCGAAGCCGCGCGGACCCTGATCTGGAGCATGGCCATGGGAGAGATCGGATCGAACTACGGCAAGCTCGCGCCAGACCAGCACGTCGACATCAAGGAAAAGCCGGTCTCCTCGCGGGTGAGCGGTGAACAGGCCGACGAGATTGAGGCACTCGCTGACGCCAGCAACATGACGGTATCGACCTACCTGCGGCTGATCTTGCAGAAGGTCATCGACGAGCGCTGGGTCTACCAGCCCGAAGGCGCCGACAAATCTGCGAACGAACACAGCAAATCGCGGCCCGCTAAACGCCCGCTCCGTTGACTTCGTTCATCTTCTATCTAGGTTGAAGCGAAGGCCCTGGGTAAGGGCCGCACGCACAACCTACATAGAGACCCTTTCCCATGAAGAACTTCAAGCAAGCCCGCAACCAGGGCGGCTTCTCGCTCGTCGAGCTGTTGCTGGTGCTGGCCATCATCGCGGCGCTGGCTGTTGCCGCGTTCATCGTCTATCCGCGCGTCCAGGCTGGCCGCAACGCCACCTACGAAAGCCAGATCCTGTCGTCCGCGCAGGCTGGCGTCAAAGCGCTGTTCACCACGAACAACTACCGCAACATCAGCACTGCCGCGGCTTATGACGCCGAAATCTTCCCCAAGAACATGAACGTGGCGACGGACACGATCGAGAACCAGTGGAGTGGTGAGGTTCTGGTAGAGCCATCCGGCCCCGATGGTGCGGATCCGGCCGCCACCGCCACCGTGGTGCGCTACTTCCGTATCGTCTATCCGAGCGTCCCGACAGACGTGTGCATCCGCTTGGCCGGCGCTGCTGTTCAGAACTTCGGCACAGTGTTGGTTGAAGGCACCGCCGTCCAGGACTCGTATTCGGCGACGCCTGTGGCGCTTGATGAAGCCGCGATTGCTTCTGGGTGCAAGGTTGATGGCGGAGCGGAGCTCACCTTCGTTTCCAACTGACCCTCGCTGCAAATGTCTCAGCACCAACGGCGCCCTAGGGCGCCGTTGGTTGTTTTCGGCGATCGATCAGAACCATCGGGCCACGTAGTACACATGCTTGCCGGTGGCCACAGCGGCTTGGGCCTTGTCGACGAACTCCTGGTCTTGGATGGCGTGCGCCGCATCCCGCTCACGCAACGCCTCAGAGACTTCGGGTCCGCCAAAGTAGTAGTCCGGTGTCCGGCGCAAGCGCTGCCCGTCAATGTCGAAGTGCAGGCGGGATAGTTCGGCGTACTTGAGTACCACGCGATCTTCCATGCCCATGGTCCGCGCCTTGAAGAACCCGCGGGCCCGGTTCCATTCCCGTTCCATCCACTCGTGCAAGCTCGGATGGTCCGTCCAGGCCTGGATCAAGGTGCTGCCTGGGAGGATGAGGTTGCTATCCAGGAATGCTTGCCCCGCAGCGCCGACTACCGGGTGCCCGGCCTTGGGCACCTTGTAGCGCAGCACGCTGGATGGCGTGGGGAATGCAGGCGAGCGGGCGAGGGCGAACGCGTACATTTCAAGGCTCATTGCGCTTCTCCTTCAGCCACCTGGGCGCGCCGTACCGTTTCGATGTCCTGGATGAGGTACGCATGGGCACGTCGACGAACCGCTGCGACGATCCTTTCCGCCTCCGTCAGGCCATGCTTCTCGACGGCTCGACTGATCTCACATGAAATGTGAAACGCAATCCGGATGCGCTCGCCCAACGGGAGGTCATCCAGCTGCAGGCAGTCCAAGTACCACAGCAAGCAGGTCAACTTGAGATGATCAGTGGGCATGTCCATGGCTCACCGCCAGCTCGTGTAGTAGACGAACTTGCCTGCAGCCAGCTCGGCGCGAGCCGCCTCAATGAATGCCAGGTCATCAGCCTGCTCGGACCCGTTACTGAATCCGCAGAACGGCTCGCTGATCACGGGGAGTTGGCGGTGCTTGACGGCGTGCTCCAACGCATCCAGAGCCTGGACATCAAGGGTGACGCGGGCCTTGAAGTCGAAATCCCGTCCCAGCTTGCCGCCACACAACATCCGCCAGCGACGGCGCATCCACCCATGGAGGTTGGGGTGCCCGCACCAGCGATGGATCAGATTGCTGCCGGGGATGACGTACTTGCTGTCGAGGAACTTGGCCCCCAGATCCTGCGGGCCCGGCTCCTCCATCACCTTGTCAATCAGGCTGGTAATCAGCTCATCCCAGGTCTGGTTCTCAGGCAAGACCTGCGGAAGTTCGACGCCGCCGATGTAGAAGGTGGGGCCAGACGGCAGCCCCTTGCCTTCTTCCGGCGCACGGTACTTGAGAACATCGCGCGGCTTGGCAAAAGCCTCCGAGCGACCGAGGGAAAACGCGAACATATCAAGACTCATGTGACACTCCTTGGTGGTTGGAGTGTCTAAGGTCGAGTCAGCACGGCAGATTTTAGGGTGGGTGCAAACCCACCTATAGCTCTGGCAGCGCTCGTGGTTCGCTGTCAGGTTTTTCGCGTTCTTCCGCCTGCAAAGCGAGCACCTGTCGATCAAGGGCGGCTTCAAGGAACCGGTTGCCGGCCTTGAAGCGATCTACCCATAGGGTCTGCTCGTCCGGGTCTAGCCAGCGCCTCACCAGGACTTGCTCCACCGTCCAGGCGCGGACATCCAGTTCCGATGGGTTGGCTTGCTCGAACAGTTCGACGGGCAGGTCATCGACGCTGCCCATGACTTTGCCGTCGGTGACCATCCATAGCAGCCGGGAACGCAACAGCCGACCGTAGTCGCGGACTTCTGGCAAGCCTGCTTCCATGAAGACCTGGGCGATGAGCGACTCGGCCTTCTGCTTTCGCCAGTGCTTGTCCCACTGGACGATGTCCGCCTTGCTCGCCTTCAGGTTGTTCTTGTGCCCCTTGAACGGGTTGGGCGGCGGGGGCGGGGAGCCACGACGTTTGCGGCCTGCCTCCTGACTGATCCCCACGAACAGATCGGCCAGCGCGCTATTGAAGGCGGTCGTGTCGGGCAACTTGCGTAGGCGCAAGCGCAGCTCCTCGGCAGTCATGGCCATGTGGATGCCCTTGGCCTGGCGGGGGAACTGCTCTTTGAACAGCTCTATGGCCTGCTTGCGGCCTTCGTCGTAGTAGGCCTCTTTGTTCGTTTGTGTCGTCACTCGCTAGCACCCGGCAGCAGGCCTTGCAGGGCTGCACGCCGCAACTGGGCGCGCGCCTCGAAGTGCTCTTCGGCGAGATCATCCAGGGACGCCAGAACGCCATTCAGAAGCGCGTCCTCTTCCGGGGTGGGGTCGAAGGATAAGGTCGGTGGCGGCGCCCAATGGAAGACGCGTTCGCCTTCCGGAACTGGGGTATCGAGGCCTGCGATCATGAAGCCGAGCGAACGAGGACCGCGGGTCTGCGTGATGACGGGTGGCTTGGCCGGGGGCGCATCGTGCTCACCCATGACCCAGTTGGCTTCCTCGCCATCGGAGTCAATCATCATCGACGCCAGGCTGGCCGCCAGCGCGGGCAGGGGGACGGACAAGCGGCCACCTTTGCCGACTTCGATCTTGCCGTGGCGGCCATTGTGAATGACGCCCTGGGCAATCAGGCGGCGAGCCGCTTCGGCCGGATCCTGGCGCTGGGGTGTTGGGGTGCCTTTGTCGTCGTAGGCAGGGCCCATCACCGAGTCGAGCACCTGGCCGATCTCCTGCGTGTTCAACCCCAGGCGTTCTTCCCCGAACCGCTTCTCGAGCTTCTTGAGGATCCAGGTGCTGGTGTCGTCCAGCGCGGCCTGCTTGTCTGTTCGGTGGTCCATAGGCAGTGAGGAGCCGGTGTCACCGGATCATGCCATGGCGGGCGGTGCCGGTTCGTTGGAAGGCATGTTGGAAGAATATTGGAAGCAGTGCGCCGGTTTCGGTTGGTTTTGAGCGGTTTGGCGGGGTGGCCGGCAGCCCGTCGGGACATTGCCAGAATGCGCTATAAATGGCCTGTAAGCCGCAATCAGCCTGCTTTTATGAGGTCTGCAGCGCGCTCCGCGATCATGATCGTCGGTGCGTTGGTGTTGCCGCTGACCAGCGTGGGCATCGCCGAGGCATCGATCACGCGCAGGCCTTCGACGCCGCGCAGCCGCAGTTGCGGGTCCAGCACCGCCGCATCGTCGCTGCCCATGCGGCAGGTCCCGGCCGGGTGGTAGATGGTCTCGGCCTTGGCGCGGACGAACGCTTCCAGTCCGGCGTCGTCCAGGTCTTCGCGCCCGGGGAAGATCGGTGCGCGCCGCCAGCGGTCGAAGGCCGGCTGGCGCAGGAGATCGCGGCTCAGACGCGCGGCTTCGACCATCATCTTCAGGTCGAAGCCTTCGCTGTCGCCCAGGTAGTTGGCGTGGATGCCTGGCGGCATCGCAGGATCGGGGCCGGCCAGGGCGATGCGGCCGCGGCTGCGTGGATGCAGGTAGCAGGCATGCAGGGTGTAGCCGTCGCCGGGCAGGCGACAGCGGCCATGGTCGTCGAGCATCGCCGGCACGAAATGGAACTGGATGTCGGCGCGCTCGTCGGGCGCGAAGCGCGAGCGCGCGAAGCCGCCGGCCTCGGCGACATTGCTGCAGCCGGCACCGCGCCGGCCGCGCAGGAACCAGTCCAGGCCGATCTTCAGTTCGCTGGCGCGGTCGTAGCTGACGCCGGGCACGGTGCGGTACAGCGTGCAGATGTCCAGGTGGTCCTGCAGGTTGGCGCCGACCTGGGGCTGGTCGAGCTGCACCGTGATCCCGTGCGCGCGCAGCGCGTCGGCCGGGCCTATGCCGGAGAGCATCAGCAGTTGCGGCGAATTGATCGCGCCGGCGCTGAGCAGTACCTCGCGCCGCGCATGCACGCGCTGTTGCTGCCCGCCTCGGCGCAGGACGATGCCATGCGCGCGGCCGGCGTCGATCAGGATGCGTTCGACCAGCGCGCCGGTCAGCACCTGCAGGTTGCGGCGTTGCCGTACCGGCGCCAGGTAGGCCGTGGCCGACGAACAGCGCGCGCCATCCTTCTGCGTGACCTGGTAAAGGCCGACGCCAAGCTGCTGGTCGCCGTTGAAATCGTGATTGTGCGCATGCCCGGCCTGCACGCCGGCTTCGATGAAGGCGTGGCTGAGCGGGTTGACGTGACGCAAGTCGGAAACGTGCAGCGGGCCGGCATCGCCGTGCAGCGCGTCGCCGCCACGGCCGTTGCACTCGCTGTGGAGGAACCAGGGCAGGACGCCTGCCCAGTCCCAGCCGGTGGCGCCGGCAGCGGCCCAGCGGTCGTAGTCGCCGGGCACGCCGCGCACGTAGCACATGGCGTTGATCGAACTGGAGCCGCCCAGCACCTTGCCGCGCGGCCACCAGAGCCGCCGGCCCTGCAGCTGGGGTTCCGGGGCGGTGTCGTAGCTCCAGTTCAAGCGGCGGTTGTTGACCAGCCGCGCCAGCCCTGCGGGCATGTGGATGAACGGGTGGCGGTCGCGCGGGCCGGCCTCGACCAGCAGCACCTGCACCTGCGGATCGGCGCTGAGCCGGTTGGCCAGCACGCAGCCGGCCGAGCCAGCGCCGACGATGATGTAATCGAACTCCCGCATCGCGCTCCCCCGTGGACGTGCGGCCAGCATAGCCGGCGCAGGCATGGCCGCACTGGCGATGTTGCAGTGCATCGGATACCTTGCGCGCTTCGTTGCGACGGATAACAGGCCGATGCGGTCCGGTCAGGACAGGGTACATACGGGGGAGGGGCTGGCGGTCGCGCTGTCCTTCGCCTATTTCTTCTGCGTGCTGGCCGCGTACTACGTGATCCGCCCCTTGCGCGAGCAGTTGGCGGCGGCCGTGGGCTCGACCCAGCTGCCCTGGTTCTACGGCGCGACCTTCGTCGGCACCCTGCTGCTGTCGCCCTTGTTCGGCGCGCTGGTCACCCGCTGGCCGCGACGGGTGGTCATGCCGGTGGTCTATGTGTTCTTCATCGCCTGCCTGGTCGGCTTCGTGCCGTTGTTCGCATGGCCGGATCTTCTGGCGCCGAAGACGCTGGGCGTGATGTTCTTCGTCTGGGTCAGCGTGTTCAACCTGTTCGTGGTGTCGGTGTTCTGGAGCTTCATGTCCGACATATGGGACAGCGAGCAGTCGCGGCGCCTGTTCCCGGTCATCGCGGTGGCCGGCACGGTGGGCGCGATCACCGGCCCGGTGCTGACCCGTTCGCTGGTCGGCGTGATCGGCGTGGCGCCACTGCTGCTGGTATCGGCGGCGCTGCTGTGCCTGGCGCTGGGCTGCGTGGTCGCGCTCGGGCGCTGGGCGCGGCAGCATGGCGCACGCCGGAATGAGCCCGGCAACGAAGCGGCGGTCGGTGGTGGCATGTTCGACGGCCTGAAGCAGGTGTTCGCCGACCCGTTCATCCGCAACATGTCGATCCTGCTGTTGCTGGCCGACGGCATCGGCACCGTGAACTACGCACTGGTGACCGACTATTCCGGCGCCACGTTCGCCGACGCGGTGGCGCGCACGCGCTTCGCCGCCAACATCGACCTGGCCGGCAACGCGCTGACCGCGATCACCCAGCTCACCCTGACCCGCTGGCTGCTGCCGAGGAAGGGACCGGGCATCGTCATCATGATCTGGGCGCTGGTCAGCGTCTGTGCGCTGGCGCTGGTGCTGTTCGCCCGCGATCCGCATGCGCCCTTGCTTCTGGGCATGCCGGCCGTGGCGATCGCGCTGATCGTCAGCCGCGGCCTGGCCTATGGCATGGCCGAACCGGCGCGGCACAGCCTGTACACGCGCGTGCCGCGCAACGTGCGCTACAAGGGCCAGAACGCGGTGGATACCGCGGTGTGGCGGTTCGGCGACATGTCCATCGCGTTGGGCATGAACTGGCTGCGCCTGCTCGGCATGGGTGCAGCTGGTTTCGCCGGCGTCAGCGCGACCGCGGCGGTGGTCGCCGCCGGCATCGGCTGGCGCCTGTCGCGCCGTCCCGAAGGCGTGTCGGCGCAGGAGGCGCGACCTTCGGCCTGATGCTGGAGCCTGGCGGGCGTCGAGGGATGCTCACCGGAGCAGCCACAGCGGCACTGCTTGCAGCGCCGCGCCCAGTACGAACGGTGCGCTCAACCGGTGCATGCGCCAGTCGTCGATGCGCAGGAGCGCGAGTTGCGCCATGCCGCGTCCCCGCCGGAACAGCGCCATGAATCCACGCAGAGCCCGCCCCAGCGGCGTAGCGGGTAGTTCCCCGCTGGAAGCCAGTGATACCGCGCCCATCCCCGGGAACACGTAGACCCGGGGCCGATTGAGGGCCGGCATGACTGCACGGTTGGCCGGGCTGTCATGGGCGAGGTCGCGCTTCCCGTCGAACAGTTTCCAGAAGGCCGGGGGAATGCCGCGAAGCCCAGCCTGTGCACGCCGCCCGGGCGTACCCGCAGTCCGGCGGAGCCATGGCTCATCCGTTCCCGCGGCGCGGCGACACCCACATCGCGATGCGGGCGACGAATACTTCGGTGCCCGTGGCATCGTGGATGCCGACCCGCACCGGCAGCTCGTAACCTGCCGTGGCACTGGCGATGGTGAGCTCCGGTACCGCCACCGCCTTCAGGGTGCCGCGCGCCTTGGCCTGGTAGCGCACGTCCATGCCCTTGGGAATCCAGCGCATGTCGGCCGGCAGCGAAGCATCGACCATCAGCCCGGCGGTGAGTTCGGCCAGGTTGCACAGCGCGATCGCATGCACCGTGCCGATGTGGTTGCGTACCTTGCGGCGGTCGGCCAGCGTGCCTTCGCAGCGGCCGGCCTCGAGCAGGGTGATGCGCGGGGAGATGCTCGCGAAATAGGGCGCCTTGATGCACACCGCGCGCGTGAACAGCCAGCGGCCGCAGGGCCAGCGCGACAGGCGCCGGTAGAGCGAGAGCAATGGGGTGGTCATGTTTCCTCCCGAAAGGAAACGGCGGGCATGCGCCCGCCGTTTCCGCTTACCGATGGCTGCCTGGACTCAGGCGACCTGCGAGGGCTGCCGACCTTCGCGGTCGTAGTACGAGGCCGCGCGCAGCTCGTGCGGTTCGAAGTCGTCCACGGTGATCGTGTCCAGGGTGATCGCGCGGAGTTCTTCCAGCAGGGTGCGCTCGTCCTGGGTGATGACGCCTTCGGCCACCGCCTCGTCCAGCTGCGCGGAGAAGGTGAGCGCCTCGATGCCCTTGGTCTTGAGCGCCTTGAGGAACTTGCGCTCCACCGGCTCGGCCATGACCGCCTTGGCCAGGTGGCTGGCGATGCGGCCGCCCGGATTGTTCTCGCACGGGGTCAGGAACACGCCCTGCGCGAGGCGGTCGCGGGCCTCGTTGGGCGACATCAGGGTGGCGGCGACGCGGCGGCTCAGGCGGTCGCCCGGGGCCTCGGCGCGGCGGCCGAACGGGAAGATCAATGCCCACATCAGCCAGCCGATCGGACGGATCGGGAAGTTGCGCAGCGCCGCCGACAGCGACTCCTCGATGCGGTGCACGCTGTCATGGAACGCCCAGGCCAGAAGCGGCTGGTCGGCGCTCGGCGCGCCCTCGTCGTGGTAGCGCTTGAGCATGGCGCTGGTCATGTAGACGTGGCTGAGCACGTCGCCGAGACGGCCGGACAGCGATTCCTTGAACTTGAGCTTGCCGCCCAGGGTCATCATCGAAATGTCGGCCATCAGCGCCAGGTTGGCCGAGTAGCGGTCGAGCTTGCGGAAGTAGCGGCGGGTGTAGGCGTCGCCCGGTGCGGCACCGAAGCGCGCACCGGTAAGGCCGAACCACAGCGAACGCACGGCATTGGAGATGCCGAAGCGCACATGGCCGAACAGCGCATGGTCGAACTCGCGCAGGCCGGCCTTGCGGTCCTCGTCCTGCGCGGCCTTCATTTCCTTGAGCACCCACGGATGGCACAGGATCGCGCCCTGGCCGAAGATCAGCAGCGAGCGGGTCATGATGTTGGCGCCTTCCACCGTGATGGCGATCGGTGCGGCCTGCCAGCTGCGGCCGGCGAAGTTGCGCGGCCCGAGGATGATGCCCTTGCCGCCGATCACGTCCATCACGTCGGAAATGACTTCGCGGCTCATGTTGGTGCAGTGGTACTTGGCGATCGCCGACGGCACCGACGGCACGTCGCCACGGTCGACTGCAGCCGCGGTGGCCTGTGACAGCGCGCTGATCTTGTAGGCCTTGCCGCCAATGCGGGCCAGTGCTTCTTCCACACCCTCGAAGCGGCCGACCGACAGGCCGAACTGCTTGCGGATGCGCGCATAGGCACCGGTCACCACCGCACCGGCCTTGGCACCGCCCGAGGCGGTGGAGGGCAGGGTGATGGAGCGGCCAACGGCCAGACACTCGTTGAGCATGTTCCAGCCCAGGCCACGCTTTTCGGCGCCGCCGATCAGCTGGCTCAGCGGGATGAACACATCCTTGCCGCGGATCGGGCCGTTCTGGAAGGTGGAGTTCAGCGGGAAGTGGCGGCGGCCGATTTCCACGCCGTCGGTGTCACGCGGCAGCAGGGCCAGGGTGATGCCGATGTCCTTGGTGTCGCCGAGCAGCCCGTCCGGGTCGTACATGCGGAAGGCCATGCCGATCAGGGTCGCGACCGGCGCCAGGGTGATGTAGCGCTTGTCGAAGGTCAGCTTCAGGCCCAGCACCTCATCGCCCTTCCACATGCCCTTGCAGACGATGCCGAAGTCGGGAATCGAGGTGGCATCGGAGCCGGCGAACGGGCCGGTCAGGCCGAAACAAGGAACTTCGATGCCTTCGGCCAGGCGCGGCAGGTAGTAGTCCTTCTGCTCCTGCGTGCCGTAGTGGTTGAGCAGTTCACCCGGGCCCAGCGAGTTGGGCACGCCAACGGTGGAGCTGACCACGCTGGAGATGGAGGCCAGCTTCTGGATCACCTTGTGGTGCGCCAGCGCCGAGAAACCCAGGCCACCGTACTGCTTGGGGATGATCATGCCGAAGAACTTGTTCTTCTTGATGAAGGCCCACAGTTCCGGTGGCAGGTCGGCATGGACGTGGGTGATTTCCCAGTCGTTGACCATGCGGCACAGTTCTTCGACCGGGCCATCGAGGAAGGCCTGTTCTTCGGCGGTGAGCTGCGGCTTGGGATAGTCCAGCAGTTTCTGCCAGTCCGGGTCGCCGGTGAACAGTTCGCCCTCGAAGCCGACCGAGCCGGTTTCCAGCGCGATGCGCTCGGTCTTGGACAACGGCGGCAGCACCTTGCGGAACACGCCCATGAACGGCGAGGTGATCAGCGGCTTGCGCAGGAACGGCAGCAGCACCAGCGCGCTGACCAGCGCCAGGATCGCCGCAGCGACGATGACCGCGGTCTGGTGGACGCCGGCGAACCAGCAGATGCCCAGCAGCACGGCGCCGATCACCGTCCAGGTGAGCAGCCGCATGCGGTGGTAGGCGACGAAGGCACCTGCCAGCAGCAGGGCCAGGAAGGGAACGACAATACTCATGGACTTGCTCCGGTAACGTGCTCGGTACGGGCGGACGCTGCGGCGGAAGCCGGGGGGAGTGCGTCCAGATAGTTCAACACGGCGGCGGTAAACGCGTCGTTGTCATCGCCTGCCACCATATGCGTGGCGTCGGGCAGATGCACGTGCTTGGCATGCGGTACCAGCGCCAGGAATTCGGCCACGGTCTGCGGGGTGACCAGGTCGCTGCGGCCGCCGCTGACCAGCAGCACCGGGCATTGGACGCGGCGCGCGGCCTCGGCGATGGCGTCCTGGTGCTGTTCGCTGTCGCGTGCCAGCTCTTCCACCAGCCGTGGATCCCAGTGCCAGTTCCAGCGGCCCGCGGCGGTGGGGCGCAGCAGGGCGCGCAGCGCGTCCTCGCTCTTGCGCGGGCGGTGCGGCATGTAGGTGGCGATGCTGTCGGCGGCCGCTGCCAGCGAGGCGAAGCCTTCCGGATGCGCGCTCATGAAGGCCAGGATGCGTTCGACGCCGCGGGTCTCCCAGCGCGGGGTGATGTCCACCAGCACCATCGCCGAGAACAGTCCCGGCCAACGGGCCTCGGCCATCAGCCCGAACAGGCCGCCCATCGAGGCGGCGACCAGCACCGGCGGGCGCGGCAGCTCGCCGGCGACGACGATCAGGTCGTCGGTGAACTGTTCGCCGTGATACGGCAGGTCGGCCGGATTCCAGTCCGAGCCGCCATGGCCGCGCGCATCGAAGGCCAGCGTGGCATGGCCGGCGGCATGGAGCGCTTCGGCAGCGGCCGTCCACGCGCCGCGGGTCTGTCCGAAGCCATGCGCGAACAGGATCGGCGGCCTGCTTCCGGTGGTTTTCGAGGCGGCCAGTCCGATGCCATGGGCACCTTCCAGGCGGATGTCTTGCGCGTGCATGCGAGGTCACAGAGATGGATCCGTACTCGATGGTATGGATTCGTGGCCATGCCTGTCAATACTGGGTGGTATGGATGGAAAATGCCTTGTCCGCCATGGCTTTGGCGAGCATCCATGGGCTGTCGCGCGGGGTATTGGCGCGGCGCATACTGCAACCAGTCCCCGGCGTATGGTTAAATCAGCGGATGAACGAATCTTCAGCTTCCCCGGCGGAAACCCGCAGTACACGCAACAGCCGCCTCAGTGCGGACGACTGGGCCCAGGCGGCCCTGGACCTGATCGCGGAGCAGGGGGTCGGGGCCGTCGCGGTGGAGCCGCTGGCCCGCCGCCTCGGCGTCACCAAGGGCAGCTTCTACTGGCACTTTCCGTCCCGCGACGCCCTGTTGCAGGCCGCGCTGGAACGCTGGGAGCTGGTCGAGCAGCAGCAGGTGTTCGGAAGCCTGGAAGAGGTTCCGGATCCGCGCACCCGCCTGCGCGCGCTGTTCCAGCTCGTCGCGCACGAAGTGACACCGCATGTCATCTACAGCGAACTGCTCAAGGCGCTGGACAACCCGCTGGTGCGCCCGGTGATCGACCGCGTCTCGCAGCGCCGCCTGGACTACCTGATGGCCTCGTTCCGTCAGGCCGGGCTGAGTTCCACCGACGCCCGCCACCGCGCGCGCCTGGCCTATGCCGCGTATGTCGGCTTCCTGCAGCTATCCCTGCAACTGCAGCAGCCGAAGCAGGCGCGCGAGGAGTTCGAATCCTACGTCGAGCATGTGATCGAGACCTTGATTCCGAACGGGTGAGCGCAGGAAGATCGATCCGTGCAAAGCCGCGCATGCCGCGGCTTTTTTTATGTGCTTCGTCCAGCGGTCCATATCCCGCGCAAAAGACAACGGCCCCTTTCGGGGCCGTTGTTCCAGGCACTGATCAATCAGCCGATCAGAACTTCTGGTTGTACTTCATGTACAGGAAGCGACCGGTGTCGAAGCCGCCGTAGTACGAGAAGTTCGACGCGCCCTGGCTGTACATGATCGGGCCGACGCGGTTGAACACGTTGTTGGCACCGATGGCGATGCGCGCATTCCACGGGGCCTGCCAGGAGACCTGCACGTCGTGGAACGTGACGGCGCCCAGTCGGTTCTGCGGGATGACCTTGCCGGCGTTCGGGCTGTAGTAGTTCGGATCGGTACAGCTGTAGCCGGGAGTACAGTCTTCCTTGGTGCTGGAGTAGTAGCGCACGCCGTAGTTGGCGGCCCAGTCACCCTTGTTCCAGCCCAGGCTCAGGTTGGAACGGATGCGGAAGTAGTCCTCGAAGCCATTGGCCTGGGCGGGCATGGTGCCCTTGTCGTTGGTGCTCTTGATCTCGAACTTGCTGACATAGGTGGTGGCCCACTTGGCGCTGAAATGACCCCATTCGGTATCCAGGCCGTAGGTTGCGTCGAAGTCGAAGCCTTCGGTCAGGTAGTAACCAGCGTTGCGGGTACCGTAGGTCAGATCGCTGACGATGCCGCCCTGCGCCGGGTCACGCTTGAACATGGCGCAACGCGATTCGATCAGGTTGACATAGCAGTCATTCAGGATGGCGTTCGGCGAATCCGAAACGACAGTGTCGTCGATACGGATCTTCCACCAGTCCAGCGCCATGGTCAGGCCCTGCACGAACTTCGGGCTGTACACCAGGCCGACGGTCTTGGAGGTGGAGGTCTCCGGCTTCAGGAACGGGTTGGAGCCCGAGACGAACGGTACCGGGGTCTGGTTGCCATTCGGGCCGGTGATCGGCACGAAGCCCTGCTTCAGCTGGCGGAAGTTCGCGCCGACGTCCTTCAGGCAGCGTGCCGAGTTGGCGGCCTTGCCGTAAAGGACGTCGCAGGGATCCTGGAAGCCGTTAGCGAAGGTCTGCGAACCGCCGCCGTACAGGTTGCCGATGGTCGGAGCGCGGAAGCCTTCGGCGTAGGTGGCACGGACCAGCAGGTCGTCCATCGGACGCCATTTCAGGCCGAACTTGTTGTTGGTGGTGTTGCCGAAGGTGTCGAACTTCGAATAACGCGTCGCCGCGTTGAAGGTCAGCTCCTTGGCGCCCGGCAGGTCGGCCAGGATCGGCGCGTTCAGTTCCAGGTAGCCCTCGTCGACCTTGTACGAACCACGGGTCGGCCCGGAGGCCAGGTTGGTCGAATTGCCGGACTGGGCGATGGCGTCAGGGGTAAAGCCGCCTTCTTCCTTGCGGTGCTCATAGCCCAGCGCGAAGCCCAGGTCACCTGCCGGCAGGGTGATGATCGAGCCGGCGATGTTGACGAAGTAGTCGTGGGTCTTGGTCTTGCCGATGGCATGCTCTTCCTTGAACAGGAAGTTGCGCACGGCCGGGTCGTCCAGCGAGTTCTGGACTGCGCCAGTGCCGAAGCCGGCAAACGGGTTCCACGGTACGCAGCCGGCGATCACATTGCCCGGCGTTCCGCAGACGATCTTGCCGGTGGTGGGGTCCTTGAACGACGGGCCCACCGCAGCCTTGACGGCCGGGATATAGAAATTGCCGTTGTTGATGATGTTGGTGTCGGCTTCGTTGAACAGGTAGCCGGCATCCCAATCGAAGTAGCGGTCGCCGATCTCGAACGAGCCTTCCAGGGCCGCCGTGAAGCGCCAAGTGGTCTGATCGGTATCGGTGGTGCGCGGGATTTCCCAGCCGCGGCGACGCCAGTTGATAGCGGTTCCGGGGCGCGGGTTGAAGTAGCTATTGGCAGCCATTTGCGCGCCAACCGCGCTCGACTGCAGCGGGTAGCCCGCGATCTGACGGTTCGAAGAGCGCTTGGTGTAACCCAGATCGCTGGTGAAGCGGATGTTGTCGGTGATGTCGTAGTTGGCGTTGACGAACAGCGAACGGCGCTCCAGCGGAGTCAGCAGCTGCATCTGGTCGATGGAGTTGCTGGTATCGTCACCATTCTGCGGGTGGAAATTGCTGCCGCCGATCGCATTGCTGCCGCGATTCGGAGCGTACCAAATGATGGCGTTATTGGCATCCTTCAGGCCCGAATCGTAGTTGCCCCATTGACCAACGGGAGTGTTGTTGCCGCCAACATTACGGGGATCGGTTTCGGCGGTGTACCAACGGTCACGCGCCCACACCGGATCTTCCTTGTGGTATTCGGCACCCATGGTGACCGAGCCACGCTCGCCCGAGAAGCCGACCATGAAGTCGTAGGTCTGCTTCTTGCCATCGCCCTGGCCGTACTGGCCGGTGTAGACGTTGGCTTCGGCGCCATCGAAATTCTTGCGGGTGATGATGTTGATCACGCCTGCCATCGCGTCGGAGCCGTAGATCGCGGAGGCGCCGTCCTTCAGGACTTCAATGCGCTCGACGATGACGGACGGGATGGAGGAGATATCCTGGTAGCCGGCCGGGCTGATGCCAAGGCGCTTGCCATTGACCAGCACCAAGGTGCGCTGGGCGCCCAGGTTGCGCAGGTCGATGTACTGGCCACCAGCTTCCTGGTTGGAGGTAAGCGGCGAGGCGCGGCTGAACGACGGGCTGCCGGCTGCGGAGATGTTCTGCAGGATGTCGGCGACGGAGCTGAAGCCCTGCTGCTCGATCTGGTCGCGGGAAATGGTCAGGACCGGCTGTGCGGTCTCCACGTCGACCTGGCGGATGCGCGAGCCGGTGACTTCGATGCGGTCGAGGTTGGTGGCAGCACCGCTGTTCTGGGCAAAGGCGCTGCCGGTAGTGCCGGCGCCCGCAATCAGGGCCAGTACTACTGCGTCACGCAGCTTGTTGGACTTGCAATACATGGGCTCTCTCTCCAAGTGATCTTGGTAGTTACAAGTGGAATCGCCTGCGCGGTGGGAACGAAACATGCGGTCCCAAAACCGTGAGGCTGATCCGATAGTACTTCCGTCTCTTGTGAAATTAAAGCTTCGTTAATGAATTGCGTGAATTTGGTGAAATTCGGCAAAGAAATTGTTGCGAGTGCAACAAAAACGCCCCCTTGCGGAGGCGTTCGGATGAACTTGGGAGTAGTTCGTTCTCAGGACGCTCAAAGATCCTGCTCGTACCGGACGTAAGGGATCGCGCCCTCGTCATTGCTCTCGTTGCGGGGAGAAAACGGGTTCTTGCCGCGGGTGATGACGTTCTCGGCGCCGACAGTAAGCTGGCCGCTCCAAGGGGTGCGCCAGGTCAGGCCGAGACCGATGCCTTCCCACTTGCCGGCCTGGCCGGGGGCGTCGACGACGCGGCCGATGATGTTGGCGCTGAACGGGCCGTAGCCGCCGCCGAGACTGAGGCTCTTGCTGTCCCATTGGTCGACAAGGGCGGGCGAGGCGTCGCTCAGCGGGACGAGGCGCGCCTTGGCGTAGGTGCCGCCGATGGAGACGAAACCTTCGCGGCCGATGTTCTTCTGGCCGAAAACGGTCAGGTCGTTCTGTTCCATGCGCGCGGCAGGCGCGCGGGTGTTGCCGGACAGCCAGGCCGGCAGCGTGTCGCGGCCGGTGCCGGCACTCAGGCCGATGCGCCCACCGGGGCGGTTGAAGGCGGTGGTCGCGGACAGGTGGCGGCCGGCGGCGATGTCATCGTCGTCGCCGAGGCTGGCGAGCATGCAGTGGCTGGCCAGCCCGCTGATGCTGCTGCCGCGGCTGCTGTTGCACAGCAGGCCGAGCGAGTCGCCTGACGACAGCCCGAAGGCGGCGTCGAGGGAATTGCGGCCGAAGTGCCAGCGCGCGCCGGCCATCTGTTCGCCGGTTGGCTCCAGGTACAACAGGGCCTCTACCTTGCCGCTGCCCTTGTTCCAGACCGGCAGCACGGTGCTGTCCGGGGTGGCACGCGGCTTGCCCTGCGCATGCGCGCCCGTAGCCACCCCGAGGGCGATCAGCAAGGCTAGCGGCAGGCGCAGGAGGGTGTTCATGGACTCAATCAGACAGGGCCAAGGCCGGGGAGTTCCCGGCGCGTGAGGTTCTGATCGTATGTCGTTTATGTTTTCTTAACAAGACTCCGTCCTCCCCGGAACGCAGCTCGTCGGTGCCGTTACTGCAGCCGCTCTGGAGCGGCCTGGCTGGCTGGTGTGAAATCGAACAATACGCCGAATTCGGTCAAAGGGAAGTGATATTCGCGTCCGCAGAACTCGCAGCGCACCTCCACCTGGCCGGTGTCGACCGCGGCGGCGCGGGCCTCTTCCTCGCCGAGCGACTGCAGCATGCCGACCACCCGCTCCCGCGAGCAGGAGCAGCCGAAACGCAGTTGCTTGTCGCCCATGGTCTCGGGGTGTTCCTCATGGAACAGGCGGTGCAGCAGCTCCTGGCCGTTTGCCGCCAGCAGTTCGTCCCGTCCCAGCGTGTCGAACAGGGCGCCGGCGCGGACCCAGCCGTCGTCGTCGCCCTGGTCGCCGGGGAGCTTCTGCAGCAGGAGGCCGGCAGCGTGTTCGCCGTCGGCGGCCAGCAGCAGGCGCGTGGGCAACTGCTCGGAATGGCGGAAATAGTCCTCGAACGCCTCGTCCAGGCTGCTGCCCTGCAGGGCTACCAGGCTCTGGTAGCGCTGCGGTTCGCGCGGGTCCAGGCCCGGGTTTTCGATGGTGATGGCCAGCAGGGCGCCTTCGCCGAGCTGGGACAGGTCGGCCGGGGCGTCCTGGCCTTCCTCGACCTGGGCGATGCCGCGCAGGGTGCCGGCGGAAGTGCATTCGGCGAACAGGGTGCGCAGGGGCGAGCTGCTGCGCAGCTGGACCGACAGCCGCCCGTCGATCTTGATGTGGCCGGTGAACAGGGCCGAGGCGACGCAGGCCTCGCCCAGCAGGCGCATGGCCGAAGGCCGGTAGCCGCCGTGGGACAGGATTTCGCGCCAGCTGTCGGTGAGCCGGACATGGACGCCGCGCACGCCGGCCTCGGGCAGGAGGAAGCGGACAAGGAGGTCGGACGTTTCGGTCATGGGAATCTGCACGTATGGGGACGCCGGTGCCGGATAATGCACCGATGTCGGGATTCATGGAGTCAGGCAGTCACATGGGGACGGAGCAGGACAAGCGCAAGATGCGGCCGCGACGCAGGTGGCGGCGTTGGCTGTGGATCACTCCCTGTGCGCTGGCGGTGTTCAGCATCGTGCAGGTGGCGGTGCTGCGGTTCGTCGATCCGCCGTTTTCCACGGTGATGGCGCTGCGCCAGGTCGAAGCCTGGGGACAGGGCGACTGGGGGTTCCGCATCCATTACCAGTGGCGCGACCTGGACGCGATGGCGGCCAGCGTGCCGATCTCGCTTGTGGCTGCGGAGGACCAGCGCTTCCCGCTGCACAACGGCTTCGACCTGGACGCGATCGAGAAGGCGATGGACCACAACGCCCGCGGCAAGCGCCTGCGCGGCGGCAGCACGATCAGCCAGCAGGTCGCCAAGAACCTGTTCCTGTGGCAGGGCCGCAGCTGGCTGCGCAAGGGGCTGGAAGCCTGGTATACGGTGCTGATCGAAGCACTCTGGCCGAAGCAGCGGATCCTGGAGATGTACGCCAACGTCGCCGAGTTCGGCGATGGCGTCTACGGCGTGCAGGCCGCGTCGCAGCGGTTCTGGCGCAAGGATGCGGCGCGGTTGTCGGCGGGCGAGAGCGCGCGTCTTGCCGCGGTGCTGCCGTCGCCGCGCCGCTACAGCGCGACCAATCCCGGCCCGTTCGTGCAGCGCCGCGCCGACTGGATCCAGCGCCAAGCGCGGCAGCTCGGCGGTTCCGGCTATGCCGTGGGCGATGATTGAAACCGCCGTGCGCGCGAAGCGCGTCGGGCCCGGGCCCCATCTTCCGTAGAATGCGCGCATGACACACCGCGACCGGCTGACCATCGTGATCGCCGCCTGCAACGAGCAGGACGCCCTGCCGTTGCTGCATCCGCGCGTCCGCGCCGAACTGGAGCGGCTGCCCGACATCGACGGCCGCGTGCTCTACGTGGACGACGGCAGCACCGATGCGACCTGGCCGCTGCTGCAGCAACTGGCGGAGGCCGATCCGCGGGTGGCGGCCCTGCGCCTGTCGCGCAACTTCGGCAAGGAGGCTGCGCTTACCGCGGGGCTGGACCTGGTGGACGAAGGCGCTGCGCTGATCCTGGACGCGGACGGGCAGGATCCGCCGGAGCTGATCCCGCAGTTCGTCGCGCTGTGGCGGCAAGGCCATGACGACGTGTATGGCACGCGCCTGGTGCGCGATGGCGAAGGGTGGTTGAAGCGGGCCACCGCCGCGGCGTTCTACCGGTTGATCGGGCGCTTGTCGAAGACGCCGATCCCGGCCGACACCGGCGATTTCCGCCTGCTGTCGCCGCGCGCGCTGGCGGCGCTGCGGCAGCTGCGCGAGCGGCAGCGTTTCATGAAGGGGCTGTTCGGCTGGGTCGGTTTCCGCCGGGTGGCACTGCCGTATCACCGTGCGCCGCGCATAGCCGGGCGCAGCAAGTTCGGTTTCTGGAAGCTGTGGAACTTCGCGCTGGAAGGCATCACCAGTTTTTCCACCGCGCCGCTGCGCGTGGCGACATACCTGGGATTGCTGACCGCGGCTTCGTCGTTCGGTTTTGGCGCCTGGGTGGTGGGCAAGGCGGCGCTGTATGGCGACCGCGTCGCGGGTTGGCCGACGATGATGGCGGTGATCCTGTTCCTGGGCGGCGTGCAGCTGATCGCGCTGGGCCTGATCGGCGAGTACCTGGGCCGCCTGTACATGGAGGCCAAGCAGCGGCCGCTGTACCTGGTTGACACCTGGCGGCAGGCGGACGTGGCACTATCGGGCGCATCCGCCAGCAAGGGAGAACGCCATGCAGACCGTTCGTCAGTTGCTCGGGACCAAGTCCCCTGATATCCACGCGGTAGCGCCGCAGAGCGCTGTGATCGATGCGATCCGCCTGATGGCCGAGAAGGGCATCGGCGCGGTGCTGGTGATGGACGGCGCGCGCCTGGCAGGCATCCTTTCCGAGCGCGACTACGCGCGCAAGATCGTGCTGCGCGACCGCTCCTCGCGCGATACGCCGGTGGCTTCGATCATGACCGCCGAACTGGTCACGGTGACGCCCGCGGCGACGGTGGAGGACTGCCTGCAGCTGGTGACCGACCGCCGCATCCGCCACCTGCCGGTGGTGGAAGGCGGCGTCGTGCTGGGGGTGATTTCCATCGGCGACCTGGTCAAGGCGGTGATCGAGCAGCAGCGGCAGGAACTGGGGCAGTTGCAGCAGTACATCGTCGGCGGCTGACGCCATGGCGTGCCGGCGGCGCTACTTCGCGTAACGGCCGCCGCAGTCCGCATCCTTGCCGGGCCCGGTTTCGATCAGGGCCAGCAGCGCGGCCGGCGGCGCGATGCTGCCGAGCGTCAGCGCGACGGCGCCGCGCAGGCCCAGCGCCTTGAAGTCGGGGCGGAACGAGGGGTTCTTGAAGCTGCCGTCGATATGCAGCGGCGAGCGCAGCGCGAGGATGCTGACATCCTTCGGGCGCGGCCGCAGCAGCAGGTCCAGCCGCTCGTGCTTGAGGTCGATGCTGCCCTCGCCGACGATCAGGGTGTCGGTGGTGTCGAAGGCCAGCGCGTCCGCCTGCATCCGCCCGTCCTTCACTTCGAAGTCGGCGAAGGCGCAGCGCAGTGGAATCTGGCGGTCGCCGGTGAACAGGAACTTCAGCGATTCGGCCACGTCCAGGCCGGCCAGCTCCATCAGCAGGTTGCCGATGTGCCCGCGGCCCATGCCGATGGCCACGTTGCCGTCGCTGCTGCCGAGCATGGCGGCGACCGAATTGCCGTTCCCGGTCAGGCGCAGCTGGCCGCCGATGCCGCCGGAAGCCTGTTTGACCAGGCGCGCGTCGGGAAACAACTGGCCGAGCTGCACGCCGCGCACGCTGGCCTCGAGCGCGGTGGTGATGCGCGGTTGCCGCGCGTCCATGCGGATGGTGCTGCGGATGTTGCCGCCGGCGACGCCGAAGTTCAGCGGTTCCAGCCGCAGCAGGCCGGCGTCGAGCAGCAGGTGGGCGTCCATGTCGTCCAGCGGCAGCGATGGAGAATTGATGCGGTGGGCCTTCCAGCGCACGTCCGCGTCCATCGCGCGCAGTTTGTCCAGGTTGTAGGGCGTGTCGGGCAATACCGTGGATCTGGCCGCCAGCGCCGCGGCCCTGGCCTTCTGCGCGGAATTGGCGGTCTCGCCGGCACCGGTTTTCGGTGGGGCGCCGACGAAGCCGGCGAGGTCGTCGAAGTCCAGCCGGCGCGAAACCAGGTCGGCGGCCAGGCGCGGGCGTTCGCCGGCCACGTCGATCTGCGCGTCGCCGGCGAGATCGCTGTCGCCCACCTGTCCGCTGAATTTTTCGTAGCGCCAGACGTCATGCTCGCGCTTGAGCCGACCGTCGAGGCGATAGGGCGGCGACGACGGCATGGCGATGCCGACCAGCGGGTACAGGTCTTCCAGATCCTTGCCGCTGAGGCGGAGCCGCAGATCGAAGACCTGCAACCGGAACGGGTTGGTCAGCGTGCCGCTGGCGATGGCGTGGGTAGCGCCGGCCTGGCCGTCCAGGTGGAGGCGGAAGGGATGGTCGCTGTCGGCCAGTTCCAGCGGCGATTCGGTGCCGCCGCGCACGCTGAACGATGCGCCGCGCCAGTGGCCCTTTCCTTCCAGCAGCAGCGGCGGCGCGGCGCTGGCCTGCTTCGATGTGCCGCTGCGGACCGCGAGCTGGATGTCGGTGCGGCCGGCCTCGTCGAGGAACTGCAGCCTGCCGTCGTCCACGCGCAGCCGCTTGAGCTGCAGCGACTGGCCGCCGCCACTGCCGAGGAAGGACCAGTTGCCGGGTTCGCCGCGCCGGGGCGAAGTCTGCAGCAGCACGTCGGGACGGGTAAGGCGCACTTCCGGCAGCTGCACGCTGCCGCGCAACAGTGGCCAAAGGCGCAGGTCGATCTCGATGCGGTCGGCGTGGGCCATGTCCGGTCGCTGCGCCCACCCCGCATTGGCGAAGCTGATGCGGTCGGCGCGGAGGGTGCTGGTACTGCCCAGGTCGACGTCGAGATGGCCGATGTGCAGGGCGCGGCCGGTGCGCGCCTGCACCATGCGCTCCAGTGGGCCCTTGAACCAGTTCCAGTCCCACAGCAGCAACAGCACCACGATGGCCGCGAGCAGCAGGGCGATCGCGGCCAGCCAGCGCTGGCCGTGCTTGCCGGGGCGGCTGAAACGCCAGCGCGACGCGCGCGGCGAGGCGGGTGCAGGCGGAGTATTCACGCGGCCATGGTTGCCGCGGCATCGTGCACGCGGCGCGAAGCGCTCATTCGCGCCGCGTGCAGGTTCCGTTGCCGCGGCGTGCGCGGTGCCGCCGTGCAGGCTAGAGGATCTGCGCGGTCACCGAGACGAAGTGGCAGACACTGCCGCCAATCACGAACAGGTGCCAGATGGCGTGCGAATAGCGCACCGATTCGCGGTGATAGAAGTAGGTGCCCAGGGTGTAGGAGACGCCGCCGGCCAGCAGCCAGCCCAGGGTGAAGCCGTCGAGCGAATTCCACATCGGCTCGATGGCGACGATCACCAGCCAGCCCGTCGCGATGTAGATGGCGGTGGAAAGCCGCTTGAAGCGCCCGGTATAGAACAGCTTGAACACCACCCCGCCCAGCGCCAGCGTCCAGATCGCGGCGAACAGGCCCCAGCCCCATGGGCCGCGCAGGCCGATCAGGGTGAACGGCGTATAGGTGCCGGCGATCAGCACGTAGATCGCGCAGTGGTCGAATATCTTCAGCCTGCCCTTGGCCACCGGATGCTGGATGGCGTGGTACAGGGTGGAGGCGGTGTAGAGCAGCAGCAGGGCGATACCGAAGACGATGGCGCTGGCCAGTTGCCAACCATCGCCATAGATCGCTGCCAGGGTGATCAGCACCGCGCTGGCGCCCAGCGCGGTGACCGCGCCCAGGCCATGGGTCAGGGCGCTGGCGATTTCCTCGCGGATGTCGGCGACGTGATGCGGCAGGGGGGCGACGGTAGGCATGGCGGCAAGTTACCGCAATGCAGCACGGGGCGCATCCGTACGCCTGCTGGCGATCCGGGATGGTCCGGCGGGTTCCTTTCTCCGGGAGGCCGCGCAGGCATTGCCAGGCCGCGCGGCGAAGCTGCCTGTGGGGCCCCGGGAGACGCCGAATGCGACGCCACGCGAGGACGGGCCAGAGCGTGGGTAGAGCCTGGCGGTACCTGGTAGCAGGAAGCTTTGCCTGTTGCCTTCCGCGGTGCCCGTCCCACGCCCGCGGGCCTTGTGCAGGGGACGCCCGAAGGTGACGGAGCGACGGCAGGGAAGCCGCCCCTCTCACCGGGGGGAGAGGGGGCGGGGCGATTACTCGACCGAGATGGTGTGCGCGGCCTCGCGCGTGGCCGCGAAGCGCACATCCGGCGCGCGCTCCTGCGCCAGTTGCAGGTTGACCCGGGTCGGCGCGAGATAGACCAGTTGCCCGGCCGCGTCCACGGCGAGGTTGCTGGCGTTCTTCTCGCGGAATTCCTCCAGCTTCTTCGCGTTGTCGCAATGCACCCAGCGGGCGGTGACCACGCCGACCGGCTCGAAGATGGCTTCCACGCCGTACTCGTCCTTCAGGCGATAGGCGGCCACGTCGAACTGCAGCACGCCCACCGCACCCAGGATCAGGTCGTTGCTCATGATCGGGCGGAAAAACTGGGTGGCGCCCTCCTCGGACAGCTGCGCCAGGCCCTTCTGCAGCTGCTTGAGCTTGAGCGGGTCCTTCAGCCGCGCGCGGCGGAACAGTTCCGGGGCGAAGTTGGGGATGCCGGTGAAGGTGACCGCCTCGCCCTCGGTGAAGGTATCGCCGATGGAAATGGTGCCGTGGTTGTGGATGCCGATCACATCCCCCGGCCAGGCTTCGGCGGCGATCTCGCGGTCGCTGGCCATGAAGGTCAGCGCGTTGGCCAGCTTCATTTCCTTGCCGGTGCGCACGTGGAAGGTCTTCATGCCGGCGCTGAACCTGCCCGAACACACGCGCATGAACGCCACGCGGTCGCGGTGCTGCGGGTCCATGTTGGCCTGGATCTTGAACACGAAGCCGCTGAGCTTGTCTTCCTGCGGGGCGATGTCACGGCCGGTGGTGGCGCGCGACTGCGGCGCCGGCGCGTGCTCGACGAAGAAGTCCAGCAGCGGCTGCACGCCGAAGTTGTTCACGCCCGAGCCGAAGAAGACCGGGGTCTGCTTGCCGGCCAGGTATTCGTCCAGGTCGAACGGATGGCTGGCGCCCTGCACCAGTTCCAGTTCGTCGCGCAGGTCGGCCAGCATATTCTCGCCGATGCGCTCGGCCAGGCCGGGCGCGTCCAGCGACGGGAAGATGGTCGAATCCTGGCGGGTGAAATTGCGGCCCGGTTCGTACAGGTGCACTTCGCCGGTCAGCAGGTGCACCACGCCCTTCAGGCGCTGGCCCATGCCGATCGGCCAGGTCACCGGCGCGCACTGGATGCCGAGCACCGTTTCCACTTCATCCAGCAGCTCGATCGGGTCCTTGCCCTCGCGGTCGAGCTTGTTGATGAAGGTCATGATCGGCGTATCGCGCAGGCGGCACACCTCCATCAGCTTGATGGTGCGCTCCTCCACGCCCTTGGCCACGTCGATCACCATCAGCGCCGAGTCCACCGCGGTGAGCACGCGGTAGGTGTCCTCGCCGAAGTCGGCGTGGCCGGGGGTGTCGAGCAGGTTGACGATCTTGTCCTCGTACGGGAACTGCATCACCGAGGACGTGACCGAGATGCCGCGCTCCTTCTCCAGCGCCATCCAGTCCGAAGTGGCGTGCTTGCTGGTCTTGCGCGACTTCACCGAGCCGGCCATCTGGATCGCGCCTCCGAACAGCAGCAGCTTTTCGGTCAGCGTGGTCTTGCCGGCGTCAGGGTGGGAGATGATGGCGAAGGTGCGGCGGCGCGCGGCTTCGGAGGCGACTTCGGACATGGCGACAGCACCCGCGACGGGCGCGCATTGGGGAAAGGAAGCCGGCGATTATACCTGCCGGCTCCCTTGCGGTCGGGATGCCCATGGCGCGTCTGGATCAGAAGGCTTCAGTTCGCCAGCCACGGATGCGGCAGTGCGCGCAGGCGGCTCTGCGCCATGCCCGACACGATGGCGCCAACCGCGCAGGCGCCTTGCCACGCCGGCAGCAGCCAGGCGGGTGGGCGTGGCCCCAGGCCGGCCAGCATGCTGGCGAAGATCGCCGCGGTCAGCGCGACCGCAAGCGCGCCCAGTATCCAGCGGAACAGCTGGCTGTTCAGGGCCAGCAGGCCGGCGCCCTGCAGCAGGATCAGGCTGCCGAAGCTGCTCCAGAACAGCAGGGAATAGAACGGCCTCCCGGCTCCCATCAGCAATCCCGTGGCGGCCATGATGACCAGTGCTGGCAGCATCCGCAGCAGCATCTGCCGCGTCAGCAGCCTGGTCAGCGCTGGTGCGCCCGGGCGGGGCAGGCCCGGCAGCAGCGCCAGTTCGTGCAGGCCCATGCCCGGCAGCCGGAACAGCGTCTGCAGCCGCATCAGCGGCGCCAGCGCCGGGCTGATGGCCAGCAACGGGGCGAAGAACAGGGGGATGTCGGGCCCCTCCTGGTTGCCCTGCGCCAGCAGCAGCCAGAACACCGCCACGGCCAGGATCGGCCCCTGCGAGCCGAGCACGCTCTTGAACGTGCTGCGACCGAAGCCCGGCCCGAGGGCGATGCCCAGCGCCTGTTCCGGCTGCCGGTGCAGGTCGTGGCCGATGGGCGTGTCCTGCGTGAACAACGCCGAGCTGTACTGGGCCTGCTGGGTCCGGGCCGTGGTTGCTTGCACGCCGTTGGCGAAGGCCAGCGCCAGCGGCGTGTGCCAGCCCTGGGCGGGCACACGCCGCCGTGCCATGCGCCACCAGCAGCAGGCGTTGGCGGCGAGCAGGGCG